>DATBCZ010000161.1:0-6256 GCA_036270175.1 Steroidobacteraceae bacterium
GGACAACTGGTACGTGAACCTGTTCGGCGAGAACCTCAGCAACTCGAACGCCAGCACATTCGTCAGCACGGATCAGTTCATCGTCGCGCAGACGCCGTTGCGGCCACGGGTGTTGGGCGGGCAGTTCGGCTACAAGTTCTGAAACGATAACGCGGAGCGCTACCGCTGGGAGGTTTCCCAGCGGGGCGCGACGTAGAACGGCGCGCTCGACTCCGGCAACAGCGCCTTTCCCAGAATGTGATCCGCCGCCTTTTCCGCGATCATGATGGTCGGCGCGTTGAGATTGCCGTTGGTGATGGACGGCATGATCGACGAGTCGACGACGCGGAGCGATTCGATCCCACGCACCCGTGTCTGTGAGTCGACGACCGCCAGCGGATCGTCATCGCGACCCATCTTGCAAGTGCAGGACGGGTGATACGCGGTCTCCACGTGTTTGCGAATGAATTCGTCGATCTGTTCGTCCGTTTGCACATCCGCGCCGGGCTGCATCTCGCGCGCGTGGTAGCGAGCGAATGCCGGCTGCCCAAAGATCTCGCGAGTCAGTCTCACACAGGCCCGCATCTCCGACCAATCGTCCGGATGCGACATGTAGTTGAAAAAGAGTTTCGGGTGATCCAACGGATTGGCGGAGGCGAGACGAACCGATCCTCTGCTCTTCGAGCGCATGGGGCCCACGTGCGCCTGAAACCCGTGCTCGCGCGCGAGTGACGAGCCGTCGTAATTCACAGCCATCGGCAGGAAATGGAATTGGATGTCGGGATAGCGCACACCGGCCCGACTGCGGATAAACCCACCGGTCTCGAAGTGGTTGGTCGAGCCCAGGCCGTTCTTCGCCAGAATCCAGCGCGCCCCGATGAGCGCCTTGCGGAAAGGCGTCATGTGCGTAAACAGCGTGACGGGCTCTTTGCTGGCGATCTGGAAGTAGAACTCCAGGTGGTCCTGGAGATTCTCGCCAACCCCCGGCAACTCATGGACCATCGTAATGCCGTGATCCGCAAGCTCGATGGCCGGACCGACACCGGAAAGCTTCAGCAGCTGCGGCGAATTTACCGGGCCCCCGCTGAGGATCACTTCACGTCGGGCGCGCGCGACCTGGTTTGAATCTCCACGGCGATAGCGAACACCTATCGCCCGCCGGCGCTCGAACAGAATCTTCGTGGCCAGTGCGTGGGTTCGCACGGTCAGATTGCTTCTAACCATCGCCGGTCGCAGATACCCGTTGGCGGCGCTACAACGGCGCCCTCCTCCAACAGTCATATCCATGCGGCCCAGACCTTCCTGCTGGAAGCCGTTCATATCCTCCGTGATGGGATAGCCTGCCTCGCGACCGGCGGCCAACCACGCTTCATGGAGCGGATTCGTCAATAACCCGCGTTGGGTGGCGAGCATTCCGTCCGCGCCGTGATACTCGTCACCGCCGCCGGCACGCCGCTCCGCTCGCTTGAAATACGGCAGCACGTTGCGATAGCCCCAACCCGCCGCACCTTCGGATTCCCAGCGCTCGTAATCAAATGCATTGCCACGAACGTACACCAGACCGTTGATCGACGACGAACCACCGAGCACCCTGCCCCGCGGTGTAAAAATCCGGCGTCCGCCGAGATTCGGCTCCGGCTCGCTGCGATATGGCCAGGTGTACTTCGGCATGTTCATCGGTATCGACAGCGCGGTCGGCATCTGGATGAACACCGACCGATCGGAGCCGCCGTACTCCAACAGGAGCACCGTGTGCTTGCCGTCCTCGGTGAGACGGTTGGCCAGCACGCAGCCCGCCGAGCCTGCGCCGACGATTACATAATCGAAAATTTCGTCGCTCAAGAATCGTCCCGTCAGTACGGCGCGTCGATGTCGCCCATCGCGACATACACGCTCTTAAGTTGTGTGTAGTGCTCGATTGCGGCACGCCCGTTCTCGCGCCCCAGTCCGGAAAGCTTCACCCCGCCGAACGGCAGCTCGATCGGTGTGATGTTGTATTGATTGATCCAGCAGGTACCCGCCTCGAGCCGGGCGATCACGCGATGCGCACGCGTGAGGTCGTTCGTGAACACGCCCGCGGCGAGGCCGTAATCGGTGGCATTCGCGCGGGCGATTACCTCCTCCTCGTCGTCGAACTCCAGCACCGCCATGACGGGGCCGAAGATCTCCTCGCGGACGATCGCCATGTCATCGTGACAGCCATCGAACACCGTGGGGGCCACGAAACACCCGTTCGCCAGATCCGCGGTCGTCACACGGTGTCCGCCCGTCAGAACGCGAGCGCCCTCGGCACGGCCGCGCGCGATGTAGGCGAGCACTTTCTCCATGTGCGCCTGCGAGATCAACGAGCCGACCTGCGTCCGCGGGTCCATCGGGTCGCCAATCCGCATTGCATTCGTACGCGCGATGACCCGCTCCAGGAAGGCTTCCTTGATCTTGCGGTGAACGAACACCCGCGTGCCGTTCGAGCAGACTTCACCGGCGGAATAGAAATTTCCGAGCAGCGCACCCGACACCGCATTTTCCAAGCGCGCATCGTCGAAAATGATCAGTGGCGACTTACCACCGAGCTCGAGTGTCACGTGCTTGAGAGACGGCGATGCCGCGGCCATGACGGCCTTGCCCGTGCTCACCGCGCCGGTCAGAGAAACCTTGTTGATTCCCGGATGCTGGGTGAGCAGACGACCCGTGTCGGCGAGTCCCTGCACGACCTGGAACACGCCCTCGGGCACACCGGCTTCGTTCAGAACCTCGCGCAAGCGGATAGCAGTCAGCGGAGTCAGATCGGCTGGCTTGAAAATCATCGCGTTACCGCAGGCTAGCGCCGGTGCGGTCTTCCAGCAGGCGATCTGTAGCGGATAGTTCCAGGCGCCGATGCCGGCGACCACACCGAGTGGCTCGCGCCTCGTGTAACCGAAGGCCTGTGGACCGAGGTCCAGATGCTCACCCGAGAGAGTCGGCGCCACCCCTGCGTAATATTCGAAACAGTCGGCACCCGAAATGACGTCGACGACACTCGTTTCCTGTATCGGCTTGCCGGTATCGCGAGTCTCGAGCTCGGCGAGTTCCTTGTTACGGGCGCGCAGAATGTCGGCGACCCGCCGGAGGATCCGTCCGCGCTCGGTACCCGTCATCGCGGCCCATTTCTTCTGAGCGACACGAGCCTTGGCGACGGCAGCGTCCACCGCGGCCGGCCCCGCCACCTCGATATGAGCCAACACTTCCCCGGTCGCCGGGTTGAGAGTCGCGAAGGTCGCGCTCTTGCCGAACGGCTGCAGTTGTGACACAACACTGACAGTTGCATCGGCCGCGGGTACCAGGCCATCGAAGTGCGCGCTTTCTTGCAACCGACCGCTCACGAACGCGGTCAACAAAGCGCGCGCGCTCTCGCTGTCGGCTTCCTTCCAATCCGAAAGCGCGGCGCGTAGCCAGACACCATCAATCATCGCCGCGATCATCGCCGCCAGGCTGCGCGCCTCGACCGCAGGCATGAGCTTCTGCAACGCATGGGAGAGATTCGACAGCATGCGACGCTGATAAACCGTCTGTACCCGCTTCAAACCGTCGAGGTGCAGCACCTGGCCCCAGAACGCCAGCCATGCGGTTCCAGTGCGCTTATCGAATTCCTCCGCCGCCAGATTGGCATCGATCACCGCCTGGATGCGTCCGCGCGGAGTGTGGGCGGTGGCGAACCGCAACTTCACCCGTTCGCTGATGCGGCGCGAGAGCGTGCGGAAGGTCGCCTCCAACAGGCCATCTTTGTCCCCGAAGTAATGCGCGACCAGACCTGGCGAGACTCCCGCGCGACTTGCGATCTGTGCGAGAGTGCTACCGACGAAACCGACCTCGGCGAGACTGTCGATCGTGACCTCGATGAGCTGGCGGGTGCGGGCCTCCTCCACCTCATCCCGTGGCATCGCGCCGAGGGCGGTTCCGGAAGGGATTGATTGCCTGTTCAACGTGATGCTCCGAAATGCGGCGGACGGGGTCGCGTCCGGGCTCTCCCGGTGCAGCGGTGGCGCGCCGATAGTTCTTTTGTCATCAGGTATTTGCCCCGGCCCGCACACGCTTGACAGACGCTGCATTAAACGGCTATTCAAGACAGCGCCGAGATGATGAAGTCACAGCTCGGGTGGGTCAAGTCCGACATTCAACTACAATGACAGGAGCGCGTATGGCGCCTGCGGGGTCGACCGGGTCTCACGAAATCGAGCGTCCTGGCGGGCACTGCGTGCGCCCCCCACGGCGCTGGGGCCGCCTCGGCGCGGTTGTTGCGTTGCTCGGATGCGCGATTCTGACCACGGCGCAGACTTGGGCGGCCACTGAGTCGACGGGCGAGCCGTCCTCCTGCCAGGCCGTGCGACTTTCCGACGTCGGGTGGACCGACGTGACCGCGACCACCGCGACGCTCACCGTTCTGCTCAAGTCCCTGGGCTATCTGCCCCAGACGACCGTGCTGTCCGTGCCGGTCACGTACGCCTCGATGAAAAACAAGGACATCGATGCCTTCCTGGGCGATTGGATGCCCACCCAGGAGGGCGACATCAGGCCCTTCCTGACGGACGGCTCCGTGGAAGTCCTCGGCCCGAACCTCACCGGTGCCAAATACACCCTGGCCGTCCCGGCATACGCCTACGACATGGGCCTGCACGACTTCAACGACATCAAGAATTTCGCACCGCAGCTGAAGAATTCAATCTTCGGCATCGAGCCGGGCAATGACGGCAACCGGCTCATTCTCGGGATGCTGAAACAGAACCTGTACGGTCTCGGGGACTTCAAACTCGTCGAGTCCAGCGAGCAGGGCATGCTGGCCGAGGTCGAGCGGATGGGCCATACCAAAACGCCCATCGTCTTTCTCGCCTGGGACCCGCACCCGATGAACATGCGCTTCGATCTGCGCTACCTCGCGGGCGGCGATGCGGTGTTCGGGCCTAACTTCGGGGGCGCCACGGTCTACACGGTCATCCGCACCGGTTATGCCGCCGAATGTCCCAACATGGGCCGCCTGTTGCGGAATCTGAAATTCACGCCACGCGGCGAGAGTCAGATCATGGCGGCAATGTTGGATCAGCACCAACAGCCCGAAGCCGCCGCGGCAGCCTGGATGCAGGCCAATCCCCGGGTCGTCGCGAGCTGGCTCTCGGGGGTCTACACCTTCGACGGCCGGCCTGCCCTGGAGGCTGTGCGCGTGGGCAAGAGCGCCGGCGGTTGGAGCTTCGAGCATTGGGTCAGCGACCACAAGATCCCCGTCGGGGAAACGGTTGCCTCACTGATCGACTATGTCAAGGCGCACGGCCGCTTGTTTTTCGATGGCGTCTCGGCCCTCATCCGCGGCAGTGTGAATGGCCTGACTTTCCTGTTGGTCGCCATCCCGTCCCCGGTGCTGATTCTCGCCATCGCCGCCCTGACTTGGGCGCTGCGGCGCTCTTTCACGCTAGTAGCGTTTGTCACGGCGGCTCTGCTTTTCATCATGAACCAGGGTTACTGGATCCCGACCCTGGAGACGCTATCGCTGGTCATCGCGGCGGCATTGGTGTCGGCCCTCGTGGGTGTGCCGCTCGGGATAGCGGCCGCCCATCGGCCAAGACTCTACTCGGTGCTGCGACCGGTACTGGATCTCATGCAAACGCTACCTACATTCGTCTACCTGATTCCAACCCTGGTGTTGTTCGGCCTGGGTGTGGTCCCCGGGCTGATTTCCACGGTCATATTTGCGCTGCCGGCCCCGATCCGCCTCACACAGCTCGGCATCAGCTCGGTGCCCAAGCCTCTCCTCGAAGCGGGTGAGGCGTTCGGCGCGACCAAGCTGCAGATGCTGTTTAAAGTGGAGCTGCCGAGCGCGGCGCCGACCATCATTGCCGGCATCACTCAATGCATCATGCTGAGTCTTTCGATGGTGGTGATCGCAGCGCTGGTGGGCGCTGGCGGGCTCGGGGTGCCTGTCGTCCGTGCACTCAACACGGTACAGGTCGGCATGGGTTTCGAAGCGGGCTTTGTCATCGTCCTCCTCGCCATCATGCTTGACCGGATCAGTCGCCCTGCTGAAAAGGGTGCGACGCATGACGTCGCACGGGCGGCCCGCAAGGGACGCCCCGGATCGACGGCGAGCAAGCGCAAGCTTGCGCAGAAGGAGACTGGCACATGAGCGTCGCCCTCGAATTTCGCAGTGTGGATATCGTTTTCGGCGCCAAGGGCAACCGCCGCCTCAACGGTGCCATCCAACAGGCGCTCGCGGCGCTCGACGCCGGGGGCACGCGCACCGAGATCTCCGAGA
>DATBCZ010000162.1:0-8507 GCA_036270175.1 Steroidobacteraceae bacterium
AATGACACGCCCGCGCGCACGGCTGTCTGAAAGTCGGAGTGCACGGTTTCAACAGCGATGTTACGGCGAAAGAAATCGGCCCAGATGAATTCGGCGAATGCAGTAGGCGTCTTTTCGTAGCCCCGTTCATCGCGGACGTACCCCGCAAGAGAGCGGTAGACGTCATCGACCAGTTTCGTGAGACAGTCGGGAATCCTTTCGTAGTAGTGACGCACGCCATTCTCGTCCAGGGGATGCACCCACTGGCTTTCGTTCATCTCCTTCCAGAACGACTCGATACTGCACTTCGACAGGTCGGCCTCCACTTCGAAAAACCCAGTCGGGACGGCCGCCTCCAGCGCCGCCCGTCCGAGATGATGGTGGTCGGTGATGTAGAGCGTCCCCTTCGGCCCGATCACAGCCGGCATGGGGTGCGCTTTCATGAAACTCTGCCGGTCCGAGGCGCTCAGGGCTGCCAGGTGCTTCCTCTTGTCCTGGACCACGATCAGGCCGACCGTCAACTGGGTGGGGTGCAGATTCTTGAGCGAGGCTTCTTGAATCTTGGGCATGGAATATTCCTCTGGCGCGTGCGCTGAACTGCCGAAGGAAAGAGGGGAGCGGAGGGTTCCGCTCCCCTTCGGAGGATCAGGCGTTGGCCGCGGCCTTCGCCTTGGCAACCTCGGCGATGACCTCATCGGCCACCATCTTCGGTACCGGCTCGTAGTGCGAGAACTCCATCGTGTATGACGCGCGGCCGCTGGTCATGCCGCGCAGCTGCCCGATGTAGCCGAACATTTCCGACAGCGGCACAGTGGCCACCACGGCGATGTTGGTTCCGCGCTCCAACTGCTCCTGGATCATGCCGCGGCGGCGGTTGATGTCGCCGATGACGTCACCGAGATGGTCTCCCGGGGTCACCGTCTCGACCTTCATGACCGGCTCGAGCAGGATGGGCGCAGCCTTGCGGATGCCTTCACGAAACGCCGCCTTCGCCGCGATTTCGAACGTTAGCGCGTTCGAGTCGACGTCGTGGTAGCTGCCGTCAGTGAGCGTTGCCTTGAAGTCCACCGTCGGGTAGTGGGCGAGCACACCGTCTTCCTTCTGGATGCGCAGGCCTTTCTCCACCGCCGGAACAAACTCACGGGGCACGGAGCCGCCGACAGTCTCGTCCTCGAACTCGAAGCCGGCGCTGCGCGCGAGCGGCTCGAAGGTGATCCACACTTCCGCGAACTGGCCGGAGCCGCCGGTCTGCTTCTTGTGGATGTACTGCTCTTCGACCTTCTTCGTGATGGTCTCGCGATACGCCACCTGCGGCTCACCCATGGTGCCTTCCACACCGAACTCGGTGCGCATACGGTCCAGGGTGACCTCCAGGTGCAACTCGCCCATGCCGCGCAGAATGGTCTGGCCGGTTTCACGGTCGGTTTCCAGGTGCAACGAGGGATCGGCGCGCACCATCTTGCCGAGCGCGGCGCTGAACTTCTCCTGTTCGGATTTGAGCTTCGACTTTACCGACACGCTGATGACGGGGTCGGGGAAGCGCATGCGCTCGAGCACTACCGGATTAGCGGCGTCACAAAGCGTATCGCCGGTCTCGGTATCCGCCAAGGACACGAGGGCGATGATGTCTCCCGCGCGGGCTTCCTCGATGGGGTTAGCTTCTTTCGCGAACATCTCGACCATGCGGCCGATCTTCTCGCGCTTACCGCGTGTGGAGTTTTGTATCGATGCGCCCTTGGTCAACACACCCGAATACACACGGATGAAGGTGAGCGCGCCGTAGTTGTCGTTGATGACTTTGAACGCCAACGCCGAGAACGGCTCGTCGTCGGAGGATTTGCGCTCGCCGATGGCTTCGCCGTCGGCGTCGACGGTCTTGATGGCCTCGACGTCGGTCGGAGCCGGGAGGTAATCGACAACGGCGTCGAGAACCTGTTGCACGCCCTTGTTCTTGTATGACGAGCCGCAGAGGACCAGGGTGAAAGCGGAGCTTACGGTGCCCTTGCGGAGGCACTTGCGCAACACCTCGTCTGACGGGGGTTTGCCATCCTCCAGGTAAGCCTCCATGGCCGCATCATCCTGCTCGAGGGCGGTGTCGATCAACTCGGTGCGGTACTTCTCAACATCGGCCAGGATCTGCCGGTCGGCCGGCACCGTGATGCCGAGCTTGTCCGCGAGATCGGGGGTGACGTCGAGGCTCTGCCACTCGGCATCCTTGTCGTCCGATTCCCAGACGAGCGCCTTCATAGTGACCAGGTCGACCATGCCCTTGAAGTTGTCTTCCGAGCCGATCGGGAGCTGGATCACCAGGGGGCGGGCGCCGAGGCGGTTTTTGATCATGTCCACGCAGCGCCGAAAGTTCGCGCCGCTGCGGTCCATCTTGTTCACGTAGCAAATGCGCGGCACGCCGTAGTTGTCGGCGAGACGCCAGTTGGTTTCCGACTGCGGCTCGACACCGGCTACACCGTCGAATACGACGACGGCGCCGTCGAGAACGCGCAGCGAGCGGTTGACTTCGATGGTGAAGTCGACGTGGCCCGGGGTGTCGATGAGATTGATCTTCTTGTCGCGCCAGAAGGCGGACACCGCGGCGCTCTGAATCGTAATGCCACGCTTCTGCTCCTGCTCGAGGTAGTCAGTGGTGGTGGAGGTTTTCAGATCCTTGGTGTCATGAATGTCGATGATCGTGTGCTTACGCCCCGTGTAATAGAGGATCCGCTCGGTCGTCGTCGTCTTGCCGGCGTCGACGTGGGCGATAATCCCGATATTGCGGATGTCAGCGAGAGCAGTTGTGCGGGGCATAGCAAAGTTTCCGTGACTGGGTTCGTAAGTCGGATTGAGTGGGGGGCAAAGAGCCCGGCATTTTAGCCGAACTTATTCTCCCGAACGAGAGACAATCCTCAACGAATTCGGGTACTTAGACGATGGCGGGGCGCTACGGCCCCGAATTGCGCCGCCAGACTGGGACTTGGCAGGGGAAAATGCCCGGCGAAACGCCCCGGGGAGAGGGCCGGCGGTACCGGCTAAGTTCGCTCGGTACCGCGCGTTATCGAGGCGGGAGACCCAAGATTCAATAGGGCGGCGGGCGAATCACTCGGCGGTGGACGGATCGATGACGCCGAATACCTGGGAAATCTTGTTGGCGGGAAAGCCTCCCAGTTCCGCGTGGCGCCGGACCAGCGATTCGTCCGTGGCGTGGTAGATGCAATAGACCTTGTCGCCAGTGACGTAGCTGTGGACCCACTGCACGCTGGGCCCCATGCTGCTCAACACTCCACACGATTTTCTCGAAATGGTCTTCAACTCCGCGGCCGTCAATTTGCCGGCCCCGGGGATTTCGCGCTCGATTACGAACTTCGGCATGGTGATCTCCTGTTGCGCACGCGAGGACGAGTTTCCCGTGCGGTGCGGCCAGCGTCTTGAAAACGGGATGAAATTCTTCTGAAAGGGCGGCCCGGCTGGCACTGGCGCCCCCATCGGTTACAATTGGTAACAGATGGTTGGGCGCCGCGCCATGCGGGTCAATTGTTGCGGACGAACTTGCCCCTGATCGGCAAATCGGCGGGGACGGTCCCTCGAGCTACCGCGTACTCGGTCACTGCAGGGCGATTGACCCGCGCGACCGCGCCACCGACAGCGCCGTGCACGCAGGTTTTATAACGTGCGAGATATGCCAGCGAGCGGCTCGTCCCGAGGTCGTTGCAAACGAATGCGGCGGCGGCCCGGATCCGGTTATAAAGGGTCGCGGCGCCGGGCGCGCTGTTGATGTCGAGATCGTCGAAGTGCACTGTGACGGAGCGCGGCTCGAGGATCGTGTCCGCCCATACGGACGTGCATAGGCCGCAGGCGGCAATGGCGGCGAGTGTGGTCAGGCTCTTCATGTCAGTCTCCCGGCGGGTTGGCTACCCGTGTTTGGATGTTGATTCGAATAGTGATCTGGCGAGGTGTAAGATCGCGCGCCCGCACCCGTTGGTCTTGAACGCCGCGTGAATTGCGCCTGAAACGTCGCTGCAGCGGCGCCAAAGCCGCCCGGGCGCGGTGAAAATCAAATAAAGCGCTTCACGGACGCGCGCAGCGGAGGGGATGCGTGGACTCGATACGCGTCGGAGATTTCGAGCTGTTTCCGTCGGAACGGGTGCTTTCGAGTGAAGGCAGGCCCGTCGAGCTCGGCGCGCGCGCGTTCGATATGTTGCTCGTGCTGGTGGAAAGTCCCGGCCGCCTGGTCACCAAGGCCACACTGCTGGATCGCGTGTGGCCCAAGGTCATTGTTGATGAAAACAACCTGCCGGCGCAGATCGCCAGCCTCAGGCGGGTGCTGGGCGCCGAGGCGATCCGAACCGTTCCTGGCTTCGGCTATCGGTTGGAATTGCAGGTCTCGCGTGCGGCGGCAACCGGCACGGGTGCCGCGGCCAGCTCTGCCTGCGCCACGCCGGCACTTGGGGTGACGCCAACATCGGCGCCCGTGCCGGAAGACGTATCCGTATCAACAGCGCCGTTTGTTGCGGCGGACGACCCGCGGGAACGTGGGCCGCGACTCTCCGTCCCACGGCGCACCTGGCCCAATCGCCTCGGACCTCTCGTGGGTCGTGATGATGAGATCCGGGACTTACAGGCGGCGCTCTATCGCTCGTGTCTCCTGACCCTCGTCGGTGTCGCGGGTGTTGGGAAGACGCGGCTTGCACAGGAGATACTCGCGCGTGCGGCCGAGAAACCCGACGCCGCTGTTGCCTGGATTTCGCTGGGGCCGATCCGCGAACCGGAACACATCCCTTCCGCGATTGCCATTGGACTCGGACTTTCACTCCCTGACGGGGTCGACGGGTTTACAGCGCTGTCCCAGGCACTGGAGCACGTTCCGGTGCTGTTGATTCTCGACTGCGCGGAGCACCTGGTCGATGCCCTCGCCACTCCGCTGGCGGATCTGATAGCCCAGACACAAAGCGTGCGCGCGCTGGTTACGAGCCAGGTGCCGCTCGGAATCGCCGGAGAGATCGTCTACCGTCTCGCCGTGCTCCCGGTACCCGATCGGGGCGCTCCGCAAGAAGAAGCCGCTCGCTACGCGGCCGTTGAGTTGTTCGCGCAACGCGCCGGAGCCGCTGACCGGAAGTTCGAGCTGTGCGCCACCAACACCCCGCTGGTTGCGGAGATCTGCCGGCGGCTCGATGGCATTCCACTGGCACTCGAACTGGCCGCCGCGCGAGTGCCGGCGCTGGGATTGGCCGCGCTGCTCGAGCGGTTGGACGATCGATTCCGACTTCTGAAGCTCTCCGGCCGGGCGGCCGAGCCCCGCCACAACACGTTGCACGCGGCGTTCGACTGGAGTTACAGCTTGCTGCCCGCCGCGGAGCAACGGATATTCAACCTGCTCGGCACCTTCACGGGAAGTTTCTCATTGAAGGCGGCGGTGACGTGTGTTGTGGACGAAGCGACCGATGCCAGTGAGGCGGTCGATCTCATAAGCCGTCTCGTCGATCGCTCGCTCGTGACCGTCCTCGCGGCCGATCCACCGCGCTACACCTTGCTCGAGACGGCACGACACTATGCGCTCGGCAGGCTGACCGCCGATGGTGAGCTGCAGGCCGCCCGGGCGCGCATGGCCGCCGCCGTGCTGGAGTTGATCGACTTGGCCTATGAGGAGTACTGGTCACTCGATGAGGCCATCTGGTTACATCGTTATGAGCCCGATCTCGATAACGTGCGCACCGCCATCGACTGGGCGTTGGTTCACGATTCGGCGCTCGGGGTTGCGCTGTTTGGCTCCGCGTGGCCCCTGTTCGTGGAGACCGATCTTTACGGCGAAGGCAGAACGCGTTACTCCCAGGTACTCGCGCTCCTGTCAGATTCGTTACCACGCATTCGCGTGGGGCGCTTCTGGGAGGCGATCGCCGCTTACGATTCCACGCGGCAATGTGACCGTGCGCGTTATGCGGCGGATCTCGCGGCCGCCAAGTACTCGGAGACGAGTCACATCCGCTCGCACTACTACGCCCTGATGCAGATCGCTTTCAGCTGGCGCGTCGATACGGCGGCGGCGCGGGCGGCGTTTGATGCGGCCCGGGTACTGGAGGACCCGGCATGGCCGGCGCGAGTGTTGACCCACGGCGCGATGACTGAAGGCGCCTTGTTGATGAGTGCCGGGAAGTTGGTCGAGGCCAGGGCGGCCTACGAGCGGGCTGTGAGGCTGGCGCTCGTGACGAGCGAGCGGCAGGCGTTCGCGGCGAGTGTGAGCATGGTGGAGCTCGATATCGCCTGTGGTAACACCGCCGACGCTTTGACGCTCGGCCGGCCGTTGGCATTGAGTCTGCGTCACCTGGGGCGTCGCGAAACCCGCTTCGAGTTGTTGGTTCTCATTTTCAGCGCGATGCTCATTAACGGGGAAATCGCGGAGGCCCGTTCCACCGGCGCCGAGTTGTTCAGCCTGGCGCTGCGGATCGATACGAGCAGGCTCTACACCGCGCTCGATGCGATGGCGCTGCTTGCTTGCGAGGAGGGGCGCTACGACGCGGCCGCACGGATAGCGATTTATGCCGACGTTACTCACGAGATTCATGGACTGGTGCGGCGGCGTCCGGCGGAAGAGCGAATGCAAACCGCCGTGGTCACCGCGCTCAATAAGAACCTGGGATCGCAATGGCGGACCACCTTCGACGATTCGCAGGCGCTCGTGGACGAAGAGGCGGCCTGCTCGCTGGCGCTCGGCTTTTCCGCCTGACGTCCCTCGAGTCCCCGGGGGCACGCCATTTCGCTTGCATGACCCGACTATGCAGTGAAAACCGAATAACCCATCCGCATTTTGCACCGTTATCAAAGATTACCCCGGGGACTAAGCTTTCGCAGGCTCGTTGGGCGAATGGAGAAAGTCATGGCTGATCAGAAAGTCTGGTTCATTACCGGTGTAGCGCGCGGTTTCGGCAAGGTTTTGACCGAGCACGCCCTCGCTCACGGCGACATCGTCATCGGTACCACCCGAGACGGGAAGGCCACTTTCAGTGGGGACACCCGCAATGTCCATCTGCTACCTCTGGAAATGACCGACCCGGCGGCAATCCGCGCCACGATCGCCAAAGCTCACGCTCTGCACGGCAGGCTCGACGTCGTGGTAAACAACGCCGGCTATGGGCTTCTCGGCTCTGTGGAGGAGGCTACGGAAGAACAGGTTACTCACCTTTTCGAAGTCAACTTCCACGGGACGCGGCGCGTAGTGCAGGCGGTGTTACCTTTTCTGCGCCGGCAGCGCTCCGGTCATATTCTCAACATCACCTCCATAGCGGGCCTCGCGCCCGGCGCCGGCTCGGGTTTCTACGCCGCCTCGAAATTCGCTGTGGAGGGTTTCACGCAGAGTCTTGCGCAAGAAGTCGCGCCACTGGGTATTAAAGTGACTCTCGTGGAGCCCGGCGCCTTCCGCACGGATTTTCTCTCCGATCGTTCGATTCGCAACATCGCCCAGGAGATTGCTGACTACGCGCCGACCGCCGGGGCCGCCCAGGCCACTCTCGCGAAAATGGCCGGCCGCCAGATCGGTGATCCGCTGAAGGGCGCTGCCGCCATATTCCAGATCGTGCGCGAGCCGAAACCGCCCTTGCATCTGCTGCTCGGCTCGGATGCGTTACGGCGCACGCGGGACAAGCAGGCGCAGCTTTCGGCTGATCTGCAGCGGTGGGAGACACTGACGCTAGGCACAGATTTTCCGACGGGAACCTGACGTCCGGCGCACTTCGACTTGAGGAACCGGGCGTTCCTGTGCAGGCTACGTCTCCCACAGGGAGACAAGAATGAAACGCCTCGTCCTCGGATTGATTGCAACGCTATTGACCCTCGCTGCCGCGCAGGCTGGCGCTGGCACAGCGCCGGCCACGGTGGCTGACAAGGTCAGGGCTTATCGCGTCGCACATGAGAGCCAGATCCTGGAAGACTTTTTCCGGCTTCTGGCGATGCCCAACGTCCCGACTCATGTCAGCGACATCGAAAAGAATGCCGCGTTCATTACCGACGCTCTGAGTCAACGCGGCTTTCGAACGCGGCTGTTGTCCGCGGGTCCGGGGACGCCGCCAGCGATTTACGGTGAGTTGCCCTCACCGCATGCCAAGCGCACGGTGGTCTTTTACGCACACTACGACGGCCAACCGGCGGGCCAGGCGGCGTGGCGATCTGATCCCTTCAAGCCCGTCATTCGGGCCGGCGCGGCGGCGGCGAGTTCCACCGACGTCGATTGGCGGGCTGCGGGCAAGATCGATCCGGAGTGGCGCATCTACGCGCGCTCGGCGAGCGACGACAAAGCACCCATACAGGCGATGCTGACAGCGCT
This sequence comes from Steroidobacteraceae bacterium, assembly GCA_036270175.1. GTDB lineage: Bacteria > Pseudomonadota > Gammaproteobacteria > Steroidobacterales > Steroidobacteraceae > 13-2-20CM-66-19. The sequence goes on from DATBCZ010000162.1 coordinate 8,285, forward strand.
CGACGCGTTGAAGGCGGTGGGGCGCCAGCCTGCGGTGAATATCAAAGTCTTCTACGAAGGTGAGGAAGAGCAGGGCTCCGGACACCTGGCCGAGATTCTCCGCGCAAATCACGAATTGCTGACGGGCGATGTTTTCGTACTCAGCGACGGGCCGCGTCACGCCTCCGGTCGCATGCAGGTTTTCTTCGGGGCGCGCGGCGTGTCGGCTGTTGAGTTGACCGTG
>DATBCZ010000163.1:0-1579 GCA_036270175.1 Steroidobacteraceae bacterium
ACTTGGCGGCGAAATCCGGTGACGTGCTGACGGTGATCACACCCGAGTGCAGGCGCTGCAGCAGGCGATCGGTGCCGAGCGCGATCCTGTCGAACGCATCCCGCACCACGGCCAAGTAGTCGTGGCCAGCGTCAGTGATGACCAGCCCCTGGCGTTCGCGGTTGAAAAGCTTCAGGTTGAGCTCGGCCTCCAGAGCCTTCACTTGATGGCTGACCGCCCCTTGGGTGACGCACAACTCGTCCGCGGCTCGGGTGAAGCTTTGGTGCCGCGCCGCGGCCTCAAATGACCTCAGTGCATTCAGCGGTGGGATAGAGCGTCGCAACTCCGCCTCCATGAACAAAACTCGGGCACCCCCGAGAAACGATGCTTTGCAGGCAGTGTCTGCCTGCTCCTATTGATCCGGCTCCATCCGGTCGGGCCAAGCCTGGCCCGGCACCAAGTTCGGAGCCCTAGCATGTCCATACCAAATGCCCGCACGCTGCTCGCCAGGGGTATCGCCCCCGGCGTCTTCTCTCACTCGAAAACGCCGGTCGGCAGGCTCGTCGCCGGCGCGCGCTCGACAGTCGGCCGATGGTTCGCCCGCTCCCGCGAGCGCCGGGCGCTGCGCGAAATTGCCGAACGCAACAACTTCCACCTGCTCAAGGATATCGGCGTCTCGCAGGCAGAGGCGTTGCGAGAAGCCGACAAGCCCTTCTGGCAGCGCTGACGCGCGTGACTTCCCGGGCGGGCACGCGTCCTCACGTCTCGCGCCGGTTTCCGCAGTGAATTGGGGACATACACGATTGGAGTGAAAACCATGTCCGACCTGACTTTGCTCGGGTTTCCCCGCAGCACCTTCGTCCAGATCGTGGGTCTGGTTCTGACGCACAAAGACGTGCCCTACACATTCCGCGACCTTGAGCCCGACATGGGTTCGCCAGTGCACCTGGCATTGCACCCTTTCGACCGGGTGCCGATCCTGCAGCACGGCGACTTCACGCTCTACGAGACGAGCGCGATCGTCGCCTATCTGGAAGAGCTGTTTCCGATGCCGTCGCTGCAGCAAGAGACCACCCAAGGCCGCGCGCGGATGAACCAATGGATCAGCGCGGTCAATTCCTACTACTACCCGTACATGTGCTATCACGTCTCGCACGAGCGCAACGTCTTCCCGCAACTCGGCATCCCGTCCGACGAAAAGGTCGTCGCGCACGCCTTGCCAAAGATCGAGATCGCGCTGCAGGTGATGGAGCGCCAGCTGTCGCACGGCCAGGGCTTTCTGCTCGGTGGCGCGGTGGGCTTGGCGGATTATTATCTGCTGCCCAGCACTCACGCCTTTGGCTTTGCTCCCGAAGCGAAGGCGATGTATGCGGACTTCCCGACGGTCCGGGAATGGCGGGACCGGATGGAGGCGCTGCTGACCGTCCAGCGCTTTCGCGCCGCCCAGTCGGCGCGCGGGCCCATAGAACATGCCCGCAAATGGGCGACCTCGCATCGCCCGAAATACTGATACGACAAGGCGATGCCGGAGCGCTATGCGACTCCGGCTCGTCTGCCCGGGGTGCGGTTCAGTGCCGACAGCAGCGTAAAGATCGGATGG
>DATBCZ010000164.1:0-5969 GCA_036270175.1 Steroidobacteraceae bacterium
ACGAGTTGTCACGGCGTCGTGCCGAAGCGGTGGCTGAAGTTCTGGCGCAGGCGGGAGTGGCGAAGGACCACATGATCGTCGAAGGGCACGGCAAGGCGGAGTCCACCTCGATGGACGGTGACGTCGACGGGTACGCGTTCGACCGCAAGGTCACGGTGCGGCTCGAGCGTGCGGGAAGCCAGGAAGTGGCGCGTAATGACTAGCTGGCTAGAGCCTCTGGGGCGAGGGGCGCCGTCCCGCCCCGAGCGCCGGCCATGGATGGCCGGCTGGGGTTACGGCTCCAGGGACGGTACCATGAGTAGGCTCAAGGCCGAAGCTGCGGGGACCGGGGAAAGGCCGGTCCCCGCCGCACGCCGCTTCCAGGCTATATTCGCTGCCATGAACGCCTCCATCGTCCGTTTGGATGCCCCCCTCGAGCCCGATGTATCGGTGCCTGGTGCCGACCGTCTGCTGGCCGGAGCCCCCGAGCATCGCGTCTGGAATTACTTCACCGACTCGACGCAGACGTTTTTTGCCGGCCGGTGGTCCGGGACTCGCGGCAAATGGCGGGTGCGCTATACCGAGAACGAGTTATGTGTGATGACGGCGGGCCGTGTCGTTATTACCAGCGATATCGGTGAGTCGAGCGCGTTCGGTCCGGGCGACGCATTCGTGGTGCCGGCCGGTTTTTCGGGCACCTGGGAAGTGTTGGAGGACTGCTCGAAGGTCTACGCGATTTTCGAGCCGCGTGCTTGACGTCGCATCGTTTCACATAACCTTACATCCCGGTGATACGCGTCGCAGATCCACGACGCCGCGCTTCACGGCGCGGGCGCAACATGGAAGCCTCGAGGGGTAGATGAAATCCCCTTTAAGTGGCTTGCGCAGAGGTTGTCATGGAGACTGTCACCGTTGCGGCGAATCGGGGGTTTACGCTGTCGGAGATGGAGATTCTCGTTGGTAGCGCCGTCGTCCTTGTCGCGTTGGCATGGACGGTGCTCTCGAGCGTGAAGCATTTCCGGAGTCGTACACTGCCCCGAGTAGTGAAGAACTGAGAATCAAGAGATATGAGAGAAGGCGCCCGGGCAACAGCGCCGCGGGACGCCTTCTCTCGGTTTCGGTTACAGGCCTTTCAACACTTCCGTCAGGGTCGCGAAGATCTGGTCGATCTGCGGCCGCTCGATGATGAGCGGCGGCGACAAGGCCAGGATGTCGCCGGTCTGGCGAATCAACAGTCCGCGGTCGAAGCACTTCGTGTAGACCTCGAACGCTCTCGCACCCACCTTGCCCGGAATCGATTCCAACTCCAGGCCGAGAATCAGGCCGTAGTTGCGAATGTCGATCACGTGCGGCAGGCCCTTCAACGAGTGCGCGGCGTCTTCCCAGTAGCGCGCCAGGGTCTTCGCCCGTGTCAGCAGTCCGTCACGCTCGTAGATGGCCAGGGTTGCCAGGCCGGCGGCGCACGCTGTCGGGTGCGCGGAATAGGTGTAGCCGTGGAAAAGCTCGATCGCGCCTTCGGGCCCTTGCATGAAGGCCTCGAAAATCGCCTTCTTTACGAGCACCGCGCCCATCGGCACGCAGCCGTTGGTGAGGCCCTTGGCCGCCGTGAGGATGTCAGGTGTGACGCCAAACTCCTGCGCGGCGAACGGCGAGCCCGTTCGGCCGAAGCCGGTGATGACCTCGTCGAAAATGAGGAGAATGCCGTGACGGTCGCAAATTTCCCGGATGCGCTTCAGATAGCCCTTCGGTGGAATCAACACACCAGTCGAGCCGGCGATCGGCTCGATGATGACCGCGGCAATGGTCGACGGGTCGTGCAGTGTGACCAGCCGCTCCAACTCTTCCGCGAGGTTCGCGCCGTGCTCAGGCTCGCCGCGGGAAAACGCATTCTTCGCAAGATCGTGCGTGTGGGAGAGGTGATCGATCCCCGGCAGTAACGATGCCGACCACATTTTGCGATTCGGCGAGATACCGCCGACCGAGATGCCGCCAAAGCCCACACCGTGGTAACCGCGCTCACGACCGATGAGTTTCGTGCGCGTGGCTTCGCCTTTGGCGCGGTGGTACGCGAGTGCGATTTTCAGCGCGGTGTCCACCGACTCGGAGCCCGAGTTCGTGAAGAACACGTGATCCATGCCGGCGGGCGCGATTTTCACCAGCGCGTTGGCGAGCGCGAACGCCGGCGGGTGCCCCATCTGGAACGGCGGCGCGTAATCCATGGTCTCGAGCTGCGACGCGACAGCCTGGGTAATTTCCTTGCGCCCGTGTCCGGCGTTCACACACCACAGTCCCGCGACTCCGTCGAGGAGTTGCCGGCCTTCGGGAGTCCAGTAGTGCATGCCGCTGGCTTTCGCCAGGATGCGAGGCTTGGACTTGAACTGGCGGTTGGCCGTGAAGGGCATCCAGAAGGCTTCGAGGTCGCCGCGGGCGAGCGACTCGGGAGGGGTGGTGGGCATGGTGGGGAGCTCGGTTTCGGGTGGCTGAGGGGCGAATGATAAATAAAGTGGACAAAGAGGGCCATCCTGACCAAAAATTCGGCGCATCTCGTCTAGTATCTTAAACGCCCATGAGCATTGACGTCGGGGCGCGCCTGCGCAGCGTCCGAACGAATTTTGGCCTCTCCCAGCGGGAGTTAGCGCGCCGGGCCGGTGTCACCAACGGGCTCATTTCGCTCATTGAGCAGAATCGGGTCAGCCCGTCCGTCAGCTCCCTGAAAAGGGTCCTCGACGGGGTGCCCATGTCACTCGCCGAATTCTTCACCTTGGATCTGAGCGCCGCCCCGCAGGCCTTTTTCAGCGCGAACGAGCTCGTCGAACTCGGAAATGAAGACGTCTCTTTACGGCTCGTAGCGGCGAAGCGTCCGGGACGACAGCTTACGGTCTTGCAGGAGCGCTACGCCGCCGGCGCCGCGACCGGCGAAGAGATGCTCGCGCACCGCGGCGAAGAGGCGGGCGTTGTCGTTCGCGGCCGGATCGAGCTTACGGTCGGCGGTAGCGCGCGGGTGCTCGGGCCCGGCGAGGCTTATTATTTCTCCAGTCAGCTCCCACACCGCTTCCGCAATATCGGGCGCGAGGTGTGTGAGATCATCAGTGCCAGCACTCCACCGACTTTTTGAAGCGAATGCCTGTATGAACGCCAAACTCAATCCGACTTCTCTCTGGCACGAGCGCTCCCGCTCATTGCGCTTCCGCACCCAGGCTTTCATCGACGGACGTTATGTCGACGCCGCCTCGGGACAGACCTTCGATTGCGTCAATCCCTCCAACGGAGCGGTGCTTGCCCGCGTCGCCGCTTGCGACGTGGAGGATGTTAATCGCGCGGTCGCCGCTGCCCGTGCGGTCTTTCGGAAGGGCAGTTGGGCGCATCTCGCGCCCAAGAAACGCAAGCAGGTTCTGCAGCGTTTCGCCGATCTCATCCAGGAGAACGGTGATGAGTTGGCGCTGCTCGAGACGCTCGATATGGGGAAACCTATCAGCGACAGCCTGAGCGTTGACATTCCCGGTAGCGCGAATTGCATTCGTTGGTATGCCGAGGCGATCGACAAGGTTTATGACGAGGTTGCGCCCACGGGTCGCGACACGCTCGCATTGATTACTCGCGAGCCGATGGGCGTGGTCGGAGCGATCGTACCCTGGAATTTCCCACTGCTCATGGCGGCCTGGAAAATCGGGCCGGTGCTGGCGGCAGGTAACTCCCTGGTGCTCAAGCCCTCGGAGAAGTCACCTCTGACGGCGATCCGGATCGCTGAGATCGCCATCGAGGCGGGTCTGCCAGCCGGTGTGTTGAATGTCGTGCCGGGTTTCGGACAGACGGCCGGCAAGGCGCTCGCTCTGCATATGGACGTCGATTGCATCACCTTCACCGGCTCGACCGCGACCGGTGGCCTCGTGATGCAGTACGCCGGGCAGTCGAACATGAAGCGCGTGTCGGTGGAGTGTGGTGGGAAGTCGCCCAACATCGTCATGGCGGATTACCCGGACGTCGAACGGGCGGCCGCCGCCGCGGCTTCCGCGATATTTTTCAATCAGGGCGAGGTGTGCTCGGCGGGCTCGCGGCTGTTGGTGCACGAAAGTATCAAAGATGCAGTGCTCGAGAAGGTGCACGCGGTCAGCCGTAGCATGCAGCCCGGCGATCCGCTCGATCCGGCCACGAAGCTAGGTGCGATCGTGGACGAGATTCAGATGAAGCGGGTGTTGGGCTTTGTCGAGGCGGGGCGTCGCGACGGCGCGAAACTGCGCTTTGGTGGCGAGCGTGTTCGGACGGACTCCGGCGGCTATTTCATCGAGCCGACCGTGTTCGAGGGTGTGCGGCCGAACATGACGATTGCGCGTGAGGAGATCTTTGGGCCGGTGCTATCGGCTATCACGTTCAAGACCGTCGATGAGGCGATCGAGATCGCCAACGACGTGATTTACGGGCTCGTCTCGGCGGTTTGGACGCGGGATATCACTGTCGCGCATCGTGTTGCGAAGGCCCTGCGCGCTGGTACGGTTTTCGTGAATTGTTATGACGCGGACGACATTACCGTGCCGTTCGGCGGCTTCAAGCAGTCGGGCATCGGGCGCGACAAGTCGCTGCATGCGTTGGAAAAGTACACCGAGCTGAAAACGACCTGGATAGACCTGTCCTGAGTACCGCGCCTCTGCAATTTCTGGTCAGCTCCCCGCGGGGGCTGTCGGACCTGCTGGCGCGTGAGTTGGTTGCGCTGGGCGCGACTGACGCGCGTGAGCGATCGACGGGAGTGACGTTCTCGGGGGACCTGGAGGTCGCCTATCGCGCTTGCCTCTGGTCGCGTGTGGCTAATCGGGTGTTTCTCGAGTTGGCTCGGTTTGACGCCGTCGACGCGGATGGGTTTTACACTGCCGTTCGCGAGATTGATTGGACCGAGCATCTCGGGCCAGGGGCCACGCTTGCGTGCGATTTCAGCGGGCAGCACCCCGCGATCACCCACACGCACTTCGGCGCGCTGAAGCTGAAGGACGCCATTGTTGACTCGGTGCGCGACTCACGCGCGTGGCGTCCGAGTGTGGAGCTCGAGCGGCCCAGCGTGCGAGTTCATGCGCATGCTCATGGGAATAGCTTTGTGGTGTCGTTGGACTTGTCTGGCGAGAGTCTGCACCGCCGGGGCTATCGGGGGGCTGCTGGAGAGGCGCCGCTGAAGGAGAACGTGGCGGCGGGGGTTTTGTTGCGGTCGGGGTGGCAGGATCTTGCGGCGGGGCCGGGTGCGGGTGCCGGGTCGGGCCCGAGCGCTGGCGCTGGGTCGGGTGTGGCGGCGGGGCCGGTGCCGGGCGTGGCGGAATTTCTCGATCCGATGTGTGGGTCGGGGACCTTTGTGATCGAGGCGGCGCTGATTGCCTCCGATCGGGCGCCGGGGCTCGATCGGGAATACTTTGGGTTTCTGGGGTGGGCGGGGCACGACGTCGACGCTTGGGAACGGTTGCTTGTTGAGGCGCGTGCCCGTGCGCGTGCTGGTATGGATGCCGCGGTTGCCCGTGGGCTCGAAGGGGCGATCCGGGGGCGGGATAGGGATTCGGCGGCCGTGCGGAACGCTCGCGGGAATGCTGAGCGGGCGGGCGTGCAGCGGCTGGTTAGGTTTGATGTTGGGGCGTTAGCGGATGCCTTGCCGATGGAGCGGGTGCGGTCGGAGGGCGCAGAGCCCGAGTCGCCCGCCGCCCCGGCGGGCCTGCTTTGCACCAATCCTCCTTATGGTGTCCGGCTCGAGGATCGCGACACCGCGCGCGCGGTTCATCGCGAGTTAGGTGTGGTTCTGCGCGAGCGCTTCCAAGGTTGGAATGCCGCCGTGTTGACCGGCACGCCGGAGTTCGGCTTGGAGCTGGGAATTCGGGCACACCGCACGCATACGGTGTGGAACGGCGCGATTGAATGCCGGTTACTGCGGATGAAGGTGGATACCGGCAGCGCGCGCGAGCCTGGCCGGCTGGGTAAGGGTGACACCAATCTGCGTGACACGCCGGGTGCGCAGATGTTCG
>DATBCZ010000165.1:0-6501 GCA_036270175.1 Steroidobacteraceae bacterium
GCGCAATTCGCCGTGGAAGCCGGCGAGCGGCTCGGTCTCATCGGCCGCAACGGTACGGGCAAATCATCTCTGCTGCGGATCATCGCTGGCCTGGCTCACCTGGACGATGGGGAGCTGCAACAACAGCGCACCGTCCGCATCGCATTCGTCGAGCAGGAGCCCGAGCTGCCTCCCGCGGAGACACTGCGCGAGAGCCTGTTGGAGCGCGCCGGCACCGCGAAGGGCGCGAACGGCACGGTGTTCGCCGAGTTGCATGCCGACGAGCGCGAGCAGTGGCGCCTGGAATCGCGTCTCACTGAATTCCTGCATCGTTTCGAGCTGGACGAGTCCCGATCGCCCGCCACGAGTTCCGGCGGCGAGCGCAAGCGCGCGGCCCTGGCCCTCGCCCTCACCTTGCAGCCCGACCTCCTGCTGCTCGACGAGCCCACCAACCATCTCGATATCGAGGGCATCGAGCGGCTGGAGGAGCTGCTATTGAAAGTGCCGGCCGCCATCGTCATCACCCACGACCGTGCGTTCCTCGACCGGATCACGAGCCGGATCATCGAGCTCGATCGCGGCATCATCCGTTCCTACCCCGGGAATTTCGCGGCCTACGAGGAGCGCAAGGACCAGGAGCTGGCGGCGGAGGAAGTGGTACGTCGCCGCTTCGACAAGTTCTGGGCACAGGAGGAAGTCTGGATCCGCAAGGGCGTGGAGGCGCGCCGAACGCGCAACGAGGGTCGTGTGAAGCGGCTCGAGCGGCTCCGCAATGACCGCGCCGCGCGGCTCGACCGGCTGGGCAATGTCAGGATCAGCCTGGACGCCGGCGAGCGTTCCGGTCAACTGGTCGCCGAGCTGACTGACGTGAACAAAAGCTTCGGCGATCGCACGGTCGTACGCGATCTGACCGCGCGGATCATGCGCGGTGACCGCATCGGACTCATCGGTCCCAACGGGGCCGGCAAGTCGACGCTCATCCGGCTCATTCTCGGCGCGCTCGAGCCCGACTCGGGCACCGTGAAGCTCGGCACCAACCTGCAGGTGGCCTACTTCGACCAACTTCGCGCGCAGCTCGACCCCGAGGCCACCGTGGCGGAGACGATCAGCCCGGGCTCCGATTGGGTTGAGATCGGCACCGAGCGCAAGCACATCACCAGTTATCTCGGTGACTTCCTGTTCGCCGCTCAACGCGCGAAATCCCCGGTCAAAATGCTCTCCGGCGGCGAGCGTAACCGGCTCCTGCTGGCGCGGCTGTTCGCGCGCCCGGCAAACATGGTGGTGCTCGACGAGCCGACGAACGATCTCGACATCGAATCGCTCGAGCTGCTCGAGCAGAAGTTGCAGGACTACACCGGCACGCTGCTCCTCGTGAGCCACGATCGTCGCTTCCTCGACAACGTCGTCACACAAACCATCGCCTCGGAAGGCGACGGTGTCTGGCGCGAGTATGTGGGCGGCTACAGCGACTGGCTCAAACAACGGAAACTGCCGTACGCCGCCCTCGCGAGCTCGAAACCGGCCGCTGCGAGGCCGGCGGCAGATGCCGCCACGGCGACACGCAAACCGCGCGCGAAACTCAGCTTCAAGGAGCAACGTGAGCTCGACTCCCTGCCCAAGGAGATCGAGGCGCTCGAGCGCGAGCAAACGGAGCTCACCGCCCGCATGAGCACCCCCGACTACCATCGTCAGGGCGCGCAGCAACAGCGCACGGACAGCAAGCGGCTCGAGGAGATCGAGGGCCTGCTGCTCACGAAATTCGCACGCTGGGAGGCCTTGGAGGAGCAGCGCGGGCGGGTAGCTTAGCGATTGGGGGGACTGACTATTTCTCGCCCGATTGTTAAAAAGATGACGACCGCGGCGCAGGGCCCCGGAAATGTGTCGGGCGCAACCGACACAGGGCTGTTTCTTTCAGTTTTTTTGCGAAATTGTCACCGTCGCAAAGATTGCGGCGTGCATCATCATCGGAGAAGATCGAGGAACCAAAGCGGTGTCCCGGCCGTCTACGATATGGCCCGGACCTGGCTCCAGTCTCGACAGGGCCCGGCCTTGACAGGGAAATACATGTCTCAGATGACTCGATTCGCATTCACCGGTGGCGCCCTGCTCGCGCTGTGCGCCGCATTTTCGGGCTGCTCCTCACGTACCAATGTCTCGGCCACCGGCAGCACCCCTTCGCAATTCACCCACGTGTACATCACCACGCAGGAAGTGTGGTTCAACACGAAACAGGATGCGAGCCCCGACGATAGCGGCTGGGCGAAGTTCCCGTTAAAGACCCCGGTGACCATCGACCTGGTGACAGAGTCGAACGGCACCCTGGGCGAGATCGCCAACGACCTGCGCATTGCACCGGGAACCTACAATTCGGTTCTCCTGATGCCTGTCCCCATCGACTGGACCAACCCAACGGCGGCCGTCGCTTCGGCAATTGCGGTCGGCGCGACCTACAATGAGGAAGCCGACTACACCGACACGGCGGGCACCACGCACCAGGTACCTCTCGTCCTGCCGAACCCTGAGAAGGGCGTCGTGATACCGGGCTCACTGAAAGTCCCCGTCGGAAAAGTCGGCGCGGGCGGAATCGGCACGGCTTCGACGAGTTCGACCGCTGGCACCACGAACACGACGACTAACCTGTTCGGCACGACCACAACGACGCCGACCACGACCACGCCAACCACCTCCACGAGCAGCACGACGACGACGGTCTCGTTCGCGACGAGCTTCGACGCCAATCGTGACCTCCATCTGTTCTGCTATGTCATTGCTTCGACGGGCAGCTGCGCCCAGTCTGCCACGGGTACCACCACCGGCACGGCGACTGGCGCGATACTCAGCGCGAATCCGACGGCGACCGACCTCTCGACGACCGGTGGCATCACCGGCACGCTGACTCTCACCTCGCTGACGAACATCAACAGCGTTTCCGACCGTGTGGCCATTCAAGCGAGTGCTGAGTCCCTGAGCGCTGATGGCACACATCACGTCATCGTGGCGAGCGCCCCTGTACAGACCGACGGCACTTTCACGATCTACCCCTTACAGTCAAATTCATCGACGCCCACGGTGTATGACGTCGTGATTCACGGCCCGAACATCTTCACCATCATCATCAAGAACGTTTCCGTGACCACCACGACGCCGAGCCTTACGGGAGCGGCTTCGACAACCGGCTCGGTCGCCACGACCACGGCGACCGGTGCGGTATCTATCGGCACGTTCATCCCGACAGCGGCACCCGCTTTCGTCGCGAACATTACGCCCACCGCCACGGCGTCCTTGCCCCCGGGTGCCGCGGTCACCTTCTACCAGACGCTACCGGCTTCGAGCGAGGTCCCCTACGCGATCGACGAGGTCGGCATCGACCCGCTCAATCTCAACCTGCAGACCGCAGAGCAGCTTTCTACGGGCAACATACAGTCAGGCACTTATTCGAGCAGCGGGTCGACGATCACCGTGACCAGTTCTACCCCCACCGAGACCACGAACGCCAAGGGCTTGGCATCCTATCGGGTAGGCGCGACGGCTCCGTTGTACGCAGATGGGGCGCTTTCATTCAGTACGATGGTCGTGTCGAACACGGCTAGCCTCGTCCCTGCCCCGTCGACCACGACGACCACCACGGCTCCTACGCCGGTGGCGGTTACTGTGCCGAGCCTGACGCCCGCGAACAGTTCGGCTGCGGGATCGATCGCCGCGGCGATCACAGTCCCTGCGGGGTCGTATACCGGGGGCGAGCTGATCGTCAGCCACAACGGCGCCATGATCGGCGCAGCGCCAATCGCCAGCAGCACTCTGCTGAACGGCACGGGCAGTGCCACGGTCAACGGCCTCCCGAGCGGCGACGCCGGGAACTACTACCTTTCCGTGATTCTGTGGACTTCCAGCAGCTTCAAAGCCGAGTCGATTACATCGCCCGTGACCGTCACCGGCGGCAGTGCCACCGACGTTGCGGTCGCGGTCAATTGAGGGACGTGTTCGGCCGCAGCACCGGCGGCGCCCGGCCATAATCTCCATGGCCCGGGCGCGCGAACGCGGTAAACTATCCGTTTGCACAAATTACTGTTAACGGGCGGAACGTATTGCCGGCCGGGGATCTCTAAGTCCCTACCCTAGAGCACGTCAGCCCCATCCCAAATAACAAGGGGGATACCTTGATGATCGATGTTCGCGCTCGTGACAACTCGGGCGCCCGGAACGGTTTGCGCTTTCTGCTTCGCGGATTGAGCGCGGTGCTGGCGATACTTTTCGTCACCAGCTGCGGCAACAACCTGTTCATCGCCGGCACGCCGGTCGTTACGCTAACCGCGCAGCGTGGCAATTTCACGAGCTACATCGTCTCGATCGATCAGATCAATATGACGCGCTTGGATGGCACGGTCGTCCAGCTCCCCTTGGTGAATCAGCGCGTCGACTTGGCGCAGCAGACGGGTTTTGTGCAGCTCCTGATGACCCCCGCGCTGCAGGAGGGAACGTACGTCTCCGCCACCTTCTTCCTGGATTACGGCGGCAGCGGCAGCGCGCCCCTCGCGTCCGTCACGATAGATGACAATGGCTTTGTCGGAGCCACTACTCTGATCGACGCCTCGACAGGCACGGCTCCGACGGTGGACACGATCACCGTGACTTTCGACCCCGCCCATCCTCTGGTGGTCGGGAACCAGACGTCCTCGCTGATCAATTTCAACATCGATCTCGAGGCCTCCAACACGATCAATATCCCCAATGGAATTCCGGCAGTCGTCACCACACATCCGATCATTACCGCCACCGCCGCCCCGGTCTATCAGCAGCCGATATTCGTCCGCGGTCTGTTCGTGTTTGCCGACACGAACGCCGGCAATTTCGTGATGAACACGCGGCCGCTGCGTGACATGGGCTATAGCAACGGCAGCTATAACGGCGGCGCCACGACCGGCGCGATTACGGTGCTGCCGAATGCTCAGACCTATTTCAACATCGACGGCGTGACCTACGTTGGAGCGGCGGGTATCGCGCAGTTGTCCGCTCTGAAGGGAGAAACCGCGTCGCTTCAGATCGCGGCGGTCGGCACGACCACGGCCATCGGTGGTCTGAACCTGGACACTCCCACGTTTACCGCCACCGAGGTCTATGCAGGTACGAGCCTCGAGAGCACCATCCAGGACCACATCACGGGCATCGTGGCGGGTCGGAGCGGCAATACGATCACAGTGAATGCCGCCTCACTCGTGGACCGCATCGGCGACTTGGGTTTTTCGCAGTCCATACCGGTGACGTTGGCGCCGATCACTGCCACGAGTGGCACTATAGTGAGTGTCGATGGCGTCGCGAGCCCCTCGCCAGCACCCACGATCGACACGATCTCGATCGGGCAGTACATCGAGGTCTCCGGGGTGGTCAACCCGAATGGCACCAACAACGGCTATGTCAACGTCAACCCCGACGGCAGCTTCAACCCCACCGCCCTGGACGCCACCTCTGGCCAGCTGCGGATTAAGCCCACCACCCTCTGGGGCACTTTGAATTCGGCGACGCCCGGCAGCGCCTCCGTGAGCCTGAACTGGATTCAGAACTACGAGCCCAGCTTCTATGACTTCACCGGTGCGGGAACGAACACGTCGGCGACGAACTACACTATCAATACGGGCACCACGGATCTGACTCCGAACGTGAACGCGTCCGCGCCCCCGCTGTTTCAGTTCGTGGGCCTTACGACTCCCTTTGGTTCAGGGCCACCGGACTTCAACGCCACCACAATCACGGCCGCCTCCTCGCTCCCGCAACAGCTCATCATTGAATTTGGCGGCAGCAATGGGTACAGCACCAATCCATTCGCCAGCATTGCGGCGGGCGGCCTCGTCGTCAATTTGCAGGACCCCACACTCGTGGGCACCCTCCATGTAATCCGCACGGGGCCAGCCACAGCGGACGTGATGACGCTGCCGAACCCAAATCCGAACGTGCTCGCGGTCGTCCCGGCCACCGGCAATCCGCAGAACCAATACCTGTTCACCGTCGGCAACGTGACCAACTCAATCTCGGCATTCAGCGATCCAACGGGTTTCGCGGTCGCTGTGCAGGCCTACGTCAATAACGCCGGGGGGATCAGAAAGATCGTCGCGACCGGTCAATATGACGGCGCCGGACATTTCGTCGCCACGAACATCGAAGTAGCCGCGAAGTAGCCGCGCACTGAGCGAGCCCGCATGCCTTGGAAACGGCGTCCGTTCGATGGTAGTGACCTAACACGCGCATTGAACATCGCCGATCTCCGCGCGGTGGCGCGGCGGCGCGTGCCTCACTTCGTGTTCGAATACGTGGAGGGCGGCGCGGAGGACGAGACCTCGCTCCGCTGTAACCGGACGTCGTTCGAGGCGCTACGGCTCGTTCCGCAAACGCTCGTCGACACCTCGAGCCGGCACTTGCGGACCGAGATCCTGGGACGCCCCGCAGCCGCGCCACTGGTTATCGGTCCCACCGGACTGAACGGTATGTTGCATGCCGATGGTGACATCGGCCTCGCCCGCGCGGCAGCTC
>DATBCZ010000166.1:0-16807 GCA_036270175.1 Steroidobacteraceae bacterium
TCGCGGTGAACGACGGCATTGAAGCGCATCTGCGGATGCCGCTATCACTCACTTTTGATCACCGCTGTGTGACCGGAGGCGAAGCCGCGAGGTTTCTTGCCGCCGTCCTGCGTGACCTTGAAAAGGATACCTAAGCATGCACGCGCAAGTAACTCCCGATGACAACCGCCTCCTGCGTAGCATTCCCGCTACGCGTGTCGCCCTGATCGAGCGAGTCGCCAACGCCGTCTCCCAAGCCAACAGGCGCGGCGGCGCTGGTGGCCGCGGCCTGACGGAGTTGCAACAGCGTTTTGCCAGAGCGTACTTCCGCGGTGTCGGCGAGGAGGATCTGGCCGAACGGACACCAGGCCTGCTCGCCCGTGTGGCACTCAACCATTTCGAGTTCGGATCCAAGCGCGCCCCAGGACAGTCGCTGGTCCGCGTTTTCAACCCGGACCCGGAGCGCGATGGGTTCGACTCACCGCACACGCTCGTCATGACCGTAACGGATGACATGCCGTTCCTGGTCGATTCCCTCAGCATCGTCTTCAAGCGCGGCGAGCTCGCGGTTCATCTCATCGTTCACCCGGTACTGGATGTCCGCCGCGATGGCCGCGGCCGCATCGTCGAGGCCGGCGCAAACGGCAACGGCAATGGCACGCACACCCCCCACCGCTCAGAGTCGTGGCAGCTCTACGAGATCGATCGTCAAAACGACCCGGCTCAGATCGAGAAGATCCAACGCGATATCGAGGCCACTCTAGCCGACGTCCGCTCGGCCGTCGCCGACTGGGCCCCGATGCGCGAGCGGGCCCGTATGGTCGTCAGCTTGCTCGAAAATACCCCGCAACCGGTTCCCGCGGATGACGTCGCCGAGGCGCGCCACCTGCTCGGTTGGATGGAAGCTCGGCACTTCGTATTTCTCGGCTACCGCCACTACACACTCGAGCGCGGCCCGCAGGAGGACCGCCTGGTTCCCGATCCGCGCTCCGGCCTCGGCGTCCTCCGCGATGGGAAACGCAAACGTAAGGGCGCCGGCGTCACGGTACTCCGCGGCGACATCCGCGCCAAGGCTCGCGAGCCGGAACTGTTGATTCTGACCAAAGCCAATTCAACCTCCACGGTCCATCGCGACGAATATCTCGATTACGTCGGCGTGAAAACATTCGACGCCCGCGGCAAGGTCACCGGCGAGCACCGTTTCCTCGGCCTTTGGACGTCGACCGCGTATCACGGCAGCCCGCGGGACATTCCTGTACTGCGTCGGAAAGTTGAGCGTGTGGTGCAGTATTTCGGCCTCGACCCTCAGAGTCACGACGGCAAGGCCGTGTTGAACGTTCTGGAGACTTATCCACGCGACGAGCTTTTTCAGGCCAACGTCGACGACCTGATCCGGATCGCGCGCAGCGTGGTGAACCTGTACGAACGCCGTACTGTCCGACTTCTCGTACGACGCGACCCCTATCACCGGTTCTATTCGTGCCTCGTCTACGTTCCCCGCGATCGATACAACACCGAAGTGCGGCAGCGTATCGAGCAGATCGTGCTCGAAGGCTTCGAGGGCAAGAAGGTCGAGAGCAACGTCCAGATCTCCGGATCCAACCACGCGCGCGTCCACGTGGTAGTGCGAACCGACCCGGAGCAACGCCGCAAGGTGGACTTCGCCGCCATCGAAAGCAAGATCGCGGAAGCGGCTCTCACCTGGACGGACCGCCTGCGCGAAGTGCTGGCCGAGCGCAAAGGCGAGGCCGCGGGATTATTGTTGGCGACCCGTTATCGGCGCGCCTTTCCGATGGCCTACGAGGAAGACGTGGTGCCGGCCGACGCTCTTCAGGACCTCGCGGACCTGGAGGCTCTGCGCGAACAGCCGCAGGCCATGCGCCTCAAGCTGCATCGCCCGATTCACGCGAAAGCCGAGCGTGTCCATCTGAAGATTGTGAAGCTCGGCGACCCGGTGCCGATCTCGGACCTGTTGCCCATGTTGGAGAACTTCGGCCTCAGGGTCATCTCCGAGCGCCCCTACGAGCTCGTGTGGCCCGAAGGCGGCGCCGCGTGGATCCAGGATTTCGAGCTCGAGCATCGCGAGCGTCTCGACATCGATGACGCGAGCCTGGAAGCAAACTTCAAAGACGCTTTCGCCGCCACCTGGAGCGGTGAAGTCGAGAACGACGGCTTCAATCGCCTCCTGTTCGGCTCCGGCCTCAACGTCCGCGAGATCACGGTACTGCGCGCATACTGCCGCTACCTCCTACAGACAGGCGTGCCGTTCAGCCAGGCATATATGGAGCGCACGCTGGCGGCCAACACCGCCATCACGCGCAACCTCGTGCGCCTGTTCGAAAGCCACTTTGACCCGGCAACCGCCGGCAAAGCAGCCGGCACCGTCACCAAGCCGACCACCGGCAGAACGGCCGGCAACGGCGCGAAGCCAGCCACCGTTACCGACAAAGACAAAGGCGTCGAGCGCAACGCCGACAAGCTGATCGCGCAAATCCGCGCCGGACTCGACAAAGTCACCAGCCTCGACGAAGACCGCATCCTGCGCGCGTATATGAACCTCGTGCAGGCCACCCTGCGAACCAACTTCTATCAGCCGGACGCCGCGGGCAAGCCCAAGAGCTACGTCTCCTTCAAGTTCGATCCCGGCAAGATCCCGGATCTGCCGTTGCCACGCCCGAAATTCGAGATCTTCGTTTACAGTCCCCGGGTCGAAGGCGTGCATCTGCGTATGGGCTACGTGGCGCGCGGCGGCATCCGCTGGTCCGACCGGCGCGAGGATTTCCGCACCGAGGTCCTGGGTCTCATGAAGGCCCAGAATGTCAAAAACACACTCATCGTGCCCGTTGGCGCCAAGGGCGGCTTCGTTCCGAAACGGCTGCCTACGGCCGGTACGCGGGAAGAGATACAGACCGAGGTCGTCTCCTGCTACCAGACCTTCATCCGTGGGCTGCTCGACCTGACAGACAACATCGTCTCGGGCCGTATGACACCTCCGCCGCGAGTCGTCCGGCGCGACGGCGATGACGCCTATCTCGTGGTTGCCGCCGACAAGGGCACCGCGACGTTCTCTGATACCGCCAACGCCATTTCCCTCGACTACGGGTTCTGGCTCGGCGATGCATTCGCCTCCGGCGGCTCGGCGGGTTATGACCATAAGAAAATGGCCATCACCGCGCGCGGCGCCTGGGAATGCGTCAAGCGCCACTTCCGCGAGATCGGAGTCGACATTCAAAAGACCGACTTCACGGTGACCGGTATCGGCGATATGTCGGGCGACGTGTTCGGCAACGGCATGCTCCTGTCGCGCCATATCCGGCTGCAGGTCGCCTTCGATCACCGCCACATCTTCATCGACCCGTCTCCGGATGCCGCGGTGAGCTTCGCCGAGCGCGCCCGGTTGTTCGATCTACCACGCTCGAGCTGGGACGACTACGACCGGAAGAAGATCTCGCGCGGCGGCGGTGTTTTCCCGCGCAACGCGAAGTCCATCGCGCTGTCAGCGGAAGCCCGAACCCTCCTCGGCATCGAGGCTACCGCGGCGACTCCGACAGAGATCATCAAGGCAAGCCTGAAGATGCCCGTGGACCTGCTGTGGAACGGCGGCATCGGCACCTACGTGAAGTCCCGTAACGAGTCCAACGCCGAAGTCGGCGACCGCACCAACGACGCGGTCCGCATCAATGGCATGGAACTGAAGGCGAAAGTTGTCGGCGAAGGCGGCAACCTCGGCTTTTCGCAGCGCGGCCGGGTCGAGTACGCCATCGCCGGCGGCCGCCTCAACACGGATTTCATCGACAACTCGGCCGGGGTCAACACCTCGGACGTCGAAGTCAACATCAAGATCCTGCTCAACCCGCTGGTGCAGATCGGCAAGCTCACCCGCGGCGACCGTAACAAGCTGCTGGCGCGCATGACGAACGAGGTCGCCGCCCTCGTCCTGCGTAACAACTACCTGCAGGGCCAGGCGATCAGCATTCTCGAGCTGCATGCCGGCCCGCGGCTCGCGGAATACCAACACCTGATCCGCTCCCTGGAGCACTCGGGCGACCTGAACCGGACGCTGGAATTCCTGCCCGGCGATGAGGAGCTGGCCGAGCGTCGCAAAAACGGCACCTCACTGACCCGGCCGGAACTGGCGATTCTGCTCGCCTACAGCAAAATCTGGCTCAACAATCATCTGCTCGCCTCCAACGTGCCCGAGGACCCCTATCTCTCCTCCGAGCTGGAGCGGTATTTCCCCGCTCCCGTACGCGAGCGCTTCCCACGTGCCATCGCGCAACACCGCCTGCGCCGGGAGATCATCGCCACGGCAACCACCAACAGCCTCGTGAACCGGATGGGACCCACTTTCGTCCCACGGGCACAGGAGGACACGGGCGCCGAGCCAGCGCAGATCGCCCGCGCCTACTCGGCGGCGCGCGAGATTTTCGGCATGCGCGACCTGTGGGCGCAGATCGAAGCACTCGACAACAAGGTGCCGGCCAAAGTGCAGTATGAGACGGCGTTCCAGACGAGCCGCCTGCTGCGACATATGACCTACTGGCTGCTGGCGCGTCGCAAGCGCGAGTTGCAGGTCGATGCCGCCGTGGCGGAATTCGGCGCTGGGGTGCGCGCGTTGGAAGCGCAGATCGGGCTGGTGCTCACCGGCTCGTGGGGCGAGCGCTTCGAGGAAAATCGCAAACAATATGTCGCAGACGGACTGCCGCAAGAGCTCGCGACGCGGGTCGCCAGCCTCGAAGCGCACAATGCCGCACTGGACATCGTGGAACTTTCACTCACTTACCACGTAAGTGTGGTCGAGACTGCCCAGGTGTACTTCGAAGTCGGTGCCCGCATCGGGATAGATTGGCTGCGCGACCAGATTGAACGTTTGTCCGTGGAGGGTCCGTGGCAAGCTATCGCGCGCGCGGGACTCCGAGACACCGCGTTACGCATTCATCGGCGTCTGGCCGAGCGCGTTCTGTCCCGGAAAGATCGCGGTACCGCGCAGGCGCGGGTGAGCGCGTGGGTGGAGTCGGTCGGCGAGGACCTCGGCCACTGGCAGCGCACTTCTACGGAGATGCGGACCGCCGGAGCGAGCGATTTCGCGACACTCACGGTTGGCGTAGAGTCCGTACGCAAGCTCGCTGACTAGAGCTCTTACCGGCGCGAAGCGCTAAACAAGGTTGATACATGCCTGGAAAACTGATTCTCGTGCGCCACGGACAGAGCACCTGGAACGTTGAAAACCTGTTCACGGGTTGGCACGACGTCGACCTGTCCGATCAGGGCCGTAAAGAGGCGGCCCAGGCGGGACGCGAGCTGCTGCAGGAAAAGCTCGCGATCGACATCGCCTTTACCTCGGTGCTGAAGCGGGCGATCCGCACGTTGTGGATTCTGCTCGACGAGATGGATCGCATGTGGGTTCCGGTCGAGCGCTCGTGGCGGCTCAACGAGCGGCACTACGGCGCTCTGCAGGGACTCAACAAGGCGCAGACGGTCGAGAAGCACGGCGAGGCACAGGTGAAGATCTGGCGGCGTAGCTACGATATCCCGCCGCCGGTACTCGAGCTCGATGATCCGAGGCATCCTCGATTCGATCCACGCTACGCCGGTGTCAACCCGGCGGACCTGCCTGCCGCGGAATCACTCAAGGACACGCTGGCACGAGTGCTGCCCTTTTGGAACAGCAGGATCGCACCGGAGTTGCGCGCGGGGCGTAACGTCCTCGTGGCCGCCCACGGCAACAGCTTGCGCGCCATGGTGAAGATGCTCGACAACGTGCCGGAAAAGGACATCGTGGAACTCAACATCCCGACCGGCGTACCACTGCTCTATGAGCTCGACCCGCAGCTCAAACCGCTGGGCAGCCGTTATCTCGGCGACCCGGCTGCGATCGCCGCAGCCGCAGAAGCCGTACGGCGGCAGACGGAAAAGCGTTAGAAAGGTTTGCGCGCGGTGGCCGGCGGCGACGCGTCCGGCGTCCGGTGTCCGCCGACTAGGCCGCCCATCCGTCATAGCGCCCGCGAAACTCCGTAGCAATCGCGGTCAGCTTCCGCCCCAGCTCCTGCATGTCGGGCACGATGAGCCGCATGGTCTTCTTGGCGTGCAGGCTGAAATGCAACTCGGGATCGTTCTCCAGCGGCTTCACATCCACCGTGAACCCGTCGCTCTCGAGGCGGCCGCGGACACCCTCCACGGCAGCCTCGTCCGGAAGCGCCAGGAAGAAATCCACCGGGTAGGGGTTGAAAGGAGCGTAGCCGCGCTGACGCAGTCCCGCGATGACCTTCTCGTCCCAACTCTCGGACGAGGTAGCCTGTTTCACCTTGCGCATGTTGAAAAACACGCGCGCCACGATGATGGCCACGGCGAAAACGAACACGACAATAGCGTAGACCATGAGTTACCGTGAACCGTTGCCCGAGAAATCGGGTTTGCGTTTTTCCAGGAAGGCGCGGATTCCTTCCACGCCATCCACACTTGCCGCCTGCGACGCGATGGTCTCGCTCTCGAGCGTCATGTGCGACTCGAGCGCGCCGAGCGAATGGGCCACCAGGCGCTTGGTCTGACCGAACGCGCCCGTAGCGCCGTCCGCCAGCTGTCCCGCAAGCTCCATCGCGCGCTCCAGGAGCTCACCGTCCTCGACTACCTCGTTGACGAGTCCCCAATCGAGAGCCTGCTGCGCAGGCAGCGGGCGATTCAGCAGCAACAGCTCCATCGTCCGACGAGCCCCGATCACACGGGGAAGCAGGAACGACGTTCCACCATCAGGCGTCAGGCCCGCATTGGTGTAAGCCAGGTTGAACTTCGAGCTCCTGCCACACAGAGCAAGGTCCGCCATGGCGGCAAGACCCACGCCGGCGCCAGCGGCGGTGCCGTTGATTGCCGCGATGACTGGCGGCTCCATGCGCACGAAATGCGAGATGGCGGAATGCAGGTAGCCGGTGAGTTCCCGCAGGTAGCCACCATCCACCCCCTCCCCCGCTATCGCGCGCAGATCGCCGCCGAAGCAGAAGTTCCGCCCGGCACCGGTGAGCACCACCGCGCGCACATTGTTATTGCGCGCGCAGGTCATGGCGGCCGCGAGCAGATCCATGGCCATCTGCAGATTGATAGCATTCGAGCTCTCGGGGCGGTTCAGCCGGACGACGGCTACCGGACCACGGGTCTCGACCTGGACGGAGGGTGTCGACATATAGTGTCTATTCGTCGGGCGCGACGGTCACGCGCAGGCCGGCGAGGTCTGGAGTGAATTCGATCTGGCACGACAGGCGGGAATTCGCCTGGTGATGTGCCAGCTCCGAGAGCAGCTCGCGCTCGTCCGACATGGCCGCTGGCAGACGGGACTGCCACTCGGGATCGACGTAGACGTGACAGGTCGCGCAGGAGCACATGCCGCCACAAATGGCAGCGACTCCGTAATCGAGCTCGCGAAGGGTCTCCATGACCTTCAGACCTGTCTTTGCTTCGACCTCATGCTCGACTCCGTCGCGATCGACGACACGCAAAAGCGCCATGAACTTACCTCGGTAACTGCGGGTGCTGGGGAACCCCTCATTTTGCCGGTTGCCCGCCCAAGGCGCCAGCGGGGCGAGGCTCCTAGGAGCCGGATGGGACTGAGGCCAGGGGGCCGAACACCTTCATCACGAACACGGCCTTGCCGGAGGCCGTTTCGAGGCCCTCGAAGGTCGAGCGGACCTCGCGGCGCACGGCGTCCAGGACCTCGTCACAGGGCCCGAACACCTGGGTGCTCATGCTAGTCGAGACCACCTTGAACCGGCCGTCGGCGTTCAAGCGCCCGATGAACTGGTGAATGACCTCGGCAAAGTCCGTCTGCAGCGGGTAGAGGCTGATCTCAACGCCAATATCCATAAAAGACCCCCTACACGCCCGTCCGAAACGCCCTAGCGTACAACTGGCCCGTCGTTCGCGGGCAAAAACCACGCTTTTTGCCCGGGGCGCGTAGCCCGCGTCACCGAACCCTTCCTAGGTGCGCTCGCTGAAAGCGCCGCAGCCTGCGCGGCCCGGGCGACTTTCAGCTCATCAAGGAGCGCACGTTGCAATTCCTTGCGCGCCATCCGTCACGCGATAGGACTAGAATCGCGCCCCACGAGCGTGCGGGAATAGGATAACGATGACGCGGAAGATCCAGGTTCATCAGGTCGATGCGTTCACGCGCGAGCGCTTTACCGGAAACCCGGCCGGCGTAGTGCTGAACGCGGACGGACTCACCGAAGCGCAGATGCTTGCGATTGCGCGCGAGCTCAATAACGCCGACACGGCTTTCATCCTCTCACCTGAGAGCGAAGACCATAATCTGCGCGCGCGCTTTTTCACGCCGCGCACTGAAGCGGGCTTTGTCGGTCATGCCACGGTCGCCGCGCACTACGTGCTCTCACGCAGAGTCGAAGCACCACGACACCTGCGGCAGAAATCGAAGGCGGGCACCGTTGACATCGAGGTCAGAGGGACCGCTGAGGATCGGAGCATCGCGATCCGGCAGAGCACCCCGCCGCTGGGCCGCGAGCTCAATGACCGCGAGCGCCTCGCGGTTCTGGATGCCCTGGCGTTGGCAACCGATGATCTCGATACGCGCTGTCCGATCCGGATCGTTGGATCGAGCAGCACCCGGCTCATGGTCGGCGTACGCGGCCAGGAACCGCTGCGACACCTCAAGCCCGACATGACGAGGCTCACCACGCTCTCGGCACAGATCGGAGCGGCCGGCTATTTCGTATTCACACTGATGCCCGTTGGTGGCGATCATCTGACCGAATCGCGTATGTTTTGTCCTGCGTTGGGAATCGCGGAAGACCCGGTAAGCGGCAACGCGCACGGCCTCCTCGGCGTCTACCTGGCGCAACACGGCCTGCTGGCCCGTGGCGAGCGGCGCACCGCGTTCAGTGGCATTCAGGGCCACTCCGTGCATCGCCCCGGCCGAGTGGAGGTGGAGTTGGAATTCCAGAACGGCAGCGTGGAGGCCGTCTGGATCATCGGCCAGGCCGTATCCATTTTCGAGACTGAGATCCTGCTTTAAAATAAATGACCAACACTTCGTTCGTGCCGGTAATGACGCTGGCCGAAATTCCGCAAGGAAGCATGCAGGCGCGCGTCCTGGAGGGACGCGAGATCGTAATCTGTCACACCCGTGAGGGAGTGTTTGCTCTCGATAACGTCTGCACCCACGCGCACGCGCGCATGTGTGAAGGGCGACTGCGGGCGACGCGCCTCGTTTGTCCGCTCCACGGTGCGTCTTTCGATATTCGCGACGGTCGGGTCCTGGGCCCGCCGGCCACCGTTCCGCTCCCCACGCACCAGGTGCGTGTCGTCGACGGAACGGTTGAAGTGGCGCTGAGTCCTATTATCCCAGCACCATAGGCCCTCTGGCACGCGTTCCAACGCGCCAGATGAACCAGACCGCCGGCAGCGTGACACAGGCGCCCACGAGAAATGGCGCGCCTGGACCCAGCGCGGCATAGATCGGACCGGAAACGAATGGTCCGATGACTCGCGCCAGGCTACCGCTCGACTGATACGTTCCCATCACTGCGCCACGATCGTGCGTATCCGCCTGCTTGGAGGCGAGTGACGAGGCGCTGGGATTGAACGAGCCAACGCCGATTCCGCACAACGCGAGCCCCAGACCGGTGATCGCCAGACTCGGCGCGCTCGCCACCGTAATCAGACCGGCGACATAGACAAACACACCAAACGTCGCGAGCTTCGCTTCACCCAGCCGGGGAACGAGCACACGCACCCCGCCGCCCTGCATGAGTACCGCCAGGCAGGCCAGGCAGAACATGAGCAGTCCCACGGTACGCGGCCCGAAGCCGAACTTGTTCAACGACCAGATCGCGAAGATCGATTCGAGAACCGCTTGTGAGAACGTCACGAGCAGCGCTGCCGTGGCAATGAACCGAAGCCCGGGACGTGCGATCAGCAAGCGCAACGGACCTACACGCTCCCGCGCGCCGTGCTCTCGACGACGCTCGGCGGTGTTGCTCTCGGGTAGAAGGAAAGCGACCAGGAGAATAGCCAACACGCTCAGCGATGCTGACACCGCGGCGGGCAACACGAAACTCGCGGCCTGCGGATCGTTTCCCGCCAGGATGCCGCCGATCGCAGGTCCGAGGGTGAAGCCGACGCCGATGGCAGCGCCCACCATGCCGAGCGAAGCGGCACGCTTCTCGGGCGTACTGACATCCGATGCGTAGGCAAAAGCGGCCGAGATGTTGCCCGCCATGAAGCCCCCGAGGATGCGCGAGACAAACAGCCACGCGAGACTGTCGGCAAAGCCGAGAATGAGATACGACACACACGCGCCGGCGAGGCTGGACATGAGAATGGGGCGGCGTCCATAGCGATCGCTCAGCCGCCCCCAAAAAGGGGCAGCAATGAGCTGGCACAGCGAGTAGACACCGAAGATGGCGGTGATCACAGTCGGCGATGCCCCGTAGCGGTTGGCCATGTAGGGCACGAGCGGGATGAGGATGCCGAATCCCAGAATGTCGATGACGCTGACGAGAAACAGCGATCCCAGTTGTTTGTTTTTCATCAGTGGCCGGGCACCAGCTTGGAAATATCGGCGCCTGGCCGAGCCCGCGGGGGCTGATAGTCATGCGCGCCACGGATCACGAGATTGGGTATGCGCGCATCGTCGAAATCGACCGCATCACGTGACGCGGGCGCCATCCGCAGGATTGCTATCTGCATCGACGGCACCACCCAGAGGCGGTTGCCGCCCTGACCTGTGATGACGAATACATCATCGACCGCATAGGGCTCCGTTCCGGCGACCGTGTTCTTACCGAGACGAATGTAGGAGCCGTAGTTTTCATTGCCATGGGCGGGAACGAGCATCCGTGCGATCCAGCCGGGGCGAATGATTTCGTCGCCGCGGTAATTGCCATCCTTGATCAACAGCTCGGCGAGACGAATCCAGTCACCCTGACGTGCCAGCATGCAACAGTCCGCATGCGCGGTGCCCCCCTCACGGTCGAGCCACATCCAGGCGTCGCCCGCCCCGATGGGCCGCCAGAGGGCCTGCGATACAAACTGCGCGTAACGCATGCCGGTGGCGCGCTCGATGACGAGGGCGGCCAACTGCGGATCGGCGCTCTGGTCGGCCCAGGTCGCGCCGGGCTTACTCACGAGCGGCGCCGCGAGATGCACGGCTTCGATGTCGGAACCGAGAGCGCCACGTACGCTGGCCTTCCATGGAACGAGTGAGGGCTCGGGCGCGCTCAGTCCGCTCGACATCTTCAGAAGTTGGTCGACCGTAATCGCGCCCCGGGGATCGTCCTTCCATTGAGTAATGAAGTGGCCGATGGGCTCATCGGGCCAGTGGATCTGGCGTTGTGCCACGGCAATTCCGGCGGCCAGAGCCACCACGACACGCGAGAGCGACTGCCCGTCCTCCACGGTATCGAATCCCGTCCCATGCCAGTATTTCTCGAAGACAATGTGATCGTGACGGCTCACGATGAGCGCGGTGGAATCCTTCTCAGCGGCGTAGTCGGCCGCAGACTGCAGCGACGCCGGGTCGAGCGACTCGAGCTGGGGAGCGACGCGCGGCGCCGGGGGCTCATTGCCACCCGCGACGAGCTCGCGCGGCCGGTAAAGCGAGGCGGAAGACCCCCAGATCGCCAGAAAGTAGCGGTGCCAGAAAACCGGATCGCGGGCGCAGGCCAGCACGGCCACGACGGCCAGCGCGAGAACGATCCACTTCCCCGTTCCTCTCACTTCACGACTCCGCTCACACCACGGCCGGAACGCCGCACCGGACCACAATAGCGCGCCTCACCGCCGGCGAGCTCGAGCTCATGGGTGACACAATCGGGCCATTCGGGCCGATGGTGTGTCGTCATGACCACGGCAGTGCCGTCGGCAACCATGGCTTCCACGTGACTCTTGAGCGAGCGGCGGGTCGGGCCGTCGACGCCGGAGAATGCCTCATCCAGCAGCAGAAGGTCAGGATGACGCACCCAGGCGCGCGCAAACAAGACGCGCCGCAACTGCCCATAGGACAATTCGCGAAGCGTTCGGCTGGCGAGCTCACTCAGACCGAAGAACTCCAGCGAGCGCCGCGCGGCCGCCCGGTCCGCGGCAGTGGGCGCCTCGTTGAGCCCGATGCTCGAATGCCTACCCGACTGCACGACTTCGGCGACAGTCAGGTGTTGAGGATGATCGGCCTGCAAGTGAGGGGCCACCAGGCCCACGCGCCGTTTGAAGACTTCGAGCGGCACTCCCGGCTCGATCCCGGCGCGCTCGATGCGGCCGCCAACCGCGACACCATGATCCCCATACAGGGTACGTAAGAGAGTCGTCTTCCCGGAGCCGTTACGTCCGTGGACGACCCAGCATTGTTGAGGGCGCACTTCGAGAGAGATCTGCTTCAGTCCCGGGTGCTCGTCAAGATAGACGCTTGCATTCGTGAGACGCACGAGAAATTCCGGCACGCGCTGGCGACGTTTGCGCTGCAACGGCACGGCCGGGGCGGAGTCGTCGTGCTCCGCATTCAGCCAACGCTCGAGCGGCGCGCGCCGCAACTTGCCGCAATACACGAGGCGCCCTTTTTCCAACACCAGGGCATGCGTCGCGCTCGCCGGCACATCTTCGACCCGATGTGTAGCCAGCACCCATGGCATACGCGAGCGTTGGGTATGAGCCAGCCAGCGCACGGCGCGCCGGTGATTGACCTCGTCCAGGCCATTCAACAATTCATCGAGCAGCAACAACTTCGGACGTGACGCCAGCGCGCGCGCGAGCAACACCAGGCGCCGTTCCCCATAGGAGAGGGTGAGAAAACGTCGCTTCGACAGTTGTCGGACCGCCAGCCGTCCCAACACGGCGGCAATCCGCCGGCGATCGCTCGAATCGAGCGGGTTGAGCGGAATATCGGTACGGTAGAGTCCGGTGCCGACGACCTGCTCCACCGTGTGGTTCCAGCCGTAGCGCTCGTACTTGTCCTGCCGCTCCGGGCCCACGTAGCTGATCTCGTCCTGCACCTCGAAAGGACCGGGCCACAGCTCACGCCGCCAGCGGTACTGCCGGATCTCGCGGCCAGTCGGTGTCGGCCATACGGCGCCCGAAATCAGCTTTAAAAGCTGTGACTTACCCGCGCCGTTGCCGCCGGCGAGCACCCAGTGCTCGCCCGGGCGGATGATCCAATTCACATCTTCCAGAATCGTCCGCCCTTCCCTCTCGAGATGGACGTTCGCCAGGCGCACTTCGACGTAGCGTGCGTCCGCGTTCTTCGTTCGCTGCATTGGGATTCGTTGACAGTCTTCGCAAGACGACCATTGTCGCACGACCGGCTCGTCGCAACGAGGCGACAGCCCGTGGGTCATAGTCCACGCGCCGGAAAAATCCTCAGCCATCCGCCGGCCGGTCGCGCCGTCCCCTGTGACCTTCATCGCAATTTCGGCTTCTGTCGCGGCCGCACGCCGACGCTGGATTGGCTGCTCGTGCTAGCGTTACGCTGAGAAAGGGAACAACATGTCCGACTCGATTCTTGCAGCCATCATCGCCGCGACCGCGACGCTTTCCGCCTCGTTGTTGCAACTCAGGTTCTCCATTGCGCGAGAGCTTGCCGCGCGCTCGCAATCGCCGGGTAACCGGAAGAAGAGCCGCGCGCCGTTCATCGTCCTCTTCGTCATGGTAGGAGCTTCGGCCGTCGCAGGCTTCTCACTCTCCCAGTGGCTCACTGAAAACGAGCGTGTCGCCAAGGGCATGCTCGAGCACGAGCTGCGAGCGCGGCTGGACGAAGTCAGCCGGACCGAAAACCAACTCGAGATCACCCAGGCCGGCGCGCGCGCCGAGATCGAGATGGGAGTCCTGCGTAAACTGGGCACCGACGGCGTCGCGGTGATGGCGACGGTCGGACCCTGCCGGCCCGCGTTGGTTGTCAGCGCTCCCGGAGCTACCTCACCGCCGGGAGTGACGGCCGAGACGGCGCCGCCCCCGACGCCCTCGTGCACGGAAACCGAAGCGAGCGCCATTACCCTGTGCGCCACGATTCCCAACAACGCGACGGTATCTGAAGTCCAACTCTTCGCGCGGCCCGTTGATTCCGAGGCGCCCTGGAGCACCACTCGGCTGTTGCCCGGCCAGGAGTCGGGGCAGGCGCGCTTCGCCGAGAAGTATGTTGAGAGTCCCGAAGGTCAGGGCACCAAGCAGGTGTGCCAGGGGTTCGCGCATTGGTCCGTCGAACGCGCGCGAGTGGCCCGCATGGTGGTGCGGTACACGCTTTAAACGTAACAGTTGCCCAGGCCGCGTCAGAGGAATACTGTAGCGCCGGTTGCGGTATATAGTCATCAAACTGAACCGTTGAGGCCTGCCAATGAAGCAAGCTCGCTATCAAGCACAAGTCCGCATGTGCGCCGCCGAAATCCAGGCGGCGCTTCCGGATCTGGCCGAGCGCCACGCACCGCTCATCATGGTGGCGGCGCTGACCGAGCACATCCGGGGTGCCTTGTTTCTGACTCAGGAAGCCGGGATCTGTGCGCCTGCAAAAGCCCGGGCCATGATCCGGCGAATGCAGCAGATCGCGTTCGCGGATTAATCGTGGCCCGGTGGCAGCCACCGGGCCGCGAGATCATTGACCTCGCGACGCCTTACGGCGGCCGGGTTGAAGTTGACGCGGACGTGAACGTGAGTCGGGACGTGCCGGCCTCCCGAGTTGCGCGATCGCTCCTGGTCGGCGAGCGTAGCCAGATCGGCGCACTCTCCGATCTGCAGCGGCCGCCAGTGCCCCGACCCGAGGCAGTCGGCGAAAATGAAATTCCCCGGCGCGGGACTCAACCGCAGCGGCCATGTGTACACCTCGTAGGTGTAGCGTTCGCCCGAGTGCCCCTCCCATTTGTGACGCGGCTGAGCCAGCGACTGGGGGCGGCGTGATCCGAGCAGGAGGCCGAACGCGCCAGCCGCCTCGAAACCGAGCGACTCGTACAGCCGCCGCGCGCTCTGGTTGTCCTCACTTGTGAACAGGATGAGTTTCTCGAGATGGTGGTGCTCCTGGCTCTCGTCCATCAGCAGCTCCATCGCGGCGCGCGCCAGTCCTTTTTTCCGATCTGCCGGTCGCGAGTACACACCCCCCACCTGCCCAACGACACCGTAGGCCGCATTCAACCCGACAACGGCCGCGAGCTGTGAGCCTACGAAGGTTCCCCACCACCACTTCGCGCGCGTTCTTCTCACGAATTCGGCTTCGTGGGCCTCGTCGGCCACCGGCAGCGGCAGATGAACCTCGGCGCAGTAGGCGGTATTGACTCGCTCCCATTGCTCGAAGTCACTCGCGTCAAGCGCGCGAACGACAACGCCCGGTGGCAACGTCATGCGCGGTCCCCCGGCGGGGAGCGGTAATCGATACAACACATCCTTCGAGCTCAGCGTCGGCTCGAACCGTGGATCCGCACGGAGCAGCTCCCACAGGGCCTCGGCCGTCGGCCATTCTCCGGCAACTCCGGAAACCTCGATCGTTTCGGCCTCGCAGGCTTCCAGGATGGACTCCGCCAGATCGGCGCGACCGGCCGCCTGCACCAGCAGATTGCCGCGGCGAGTCAGACAGAACACGGCAACTACCCTGCCCGCCTCCTCCACCAGGCGATAGTTGCCCGAGTTCCCGTGGTCCGTGAGGCGGGGTCCGAAAATGGCCAGGTTAGATAGCAGAAAAAGCGAAGTGTCGAGGTGAGCTTCGAGGAAGCTGCGGACAGGCTCGAGGTCATCTGTTGAAACGTGTCGAATCATGGAGATGCCAAGCTCGGCAGGGGCATAGATCTTGCGAATTGCTTACAACGGGAGAGCCGGGACCTTCCGGGCGGACTGCGGAGTAAATGTCGATGGCGCCGGAGTTTCAAGAGACCGAGCATTCCTTGTCGAGCGCCCTGCGACAGAAAGCTCACGCGCTGGAGTTGGAAATCCAGGAGCGCAAACGCATCGAGGACGCTCTCCATGAATCCGAGCGGCGCCGGGACGAGTTTCTGGCGACCCTCGCGCACGAATTGCGCAATCCGTTGGCGCCCATGCGGAACGCTACGGAGATCATGAAGGTCGCGGATGCGGATCCCGCCCGGCTGGCGGCCGCGCGCGCCTTGATCGAGCGACAGGTCGCTCACCTCGTCCGCCTCATCGACGATCTGCTGGATGTTTCGCGCATCACCCGCGGCCGGCTCGAACTCCGGGTACATCGCACGGATCTCATGACCGCCGTCGACATGGCGCTGGAGACGACGCGACCCCTCGTCGAGCGCAAGCGGCACCGTCTGCATGTCGAAATGACAGGGGGTCCGCTCATCGTCGATGGCGACGTAACCCGCCTCGCGCAGGTGTTGTCGACCCTCATCGACAACAGCGCGATGTATTCCAATCCCGAAAGTCCGATCAGAGTTACACTCGCCCGGGACTCCACGGA
Source organism: Steroidobacteraceae bacterium (assembly GCA_036270175.1). Classification (GTDB taxonomy): domain Bacteria; phylum Pseudomonadota; class Gammaproteobacteria; order Steroidobacterales; family Steroidobacteraceae; genus 13-2-20CM-66-19. The sequence continues at coordinate 16,370 of DATBCZ010000166.1, forward strand.
CGCCGTGATGACGGTCGCAGACAGTGGAATCGGCATTGCGCCGGAGTTGCTTCCCTGGGTGTTCGATATGTTTGCCCGCCCGAGCCCGCAGTGCATCGGTGCACGCAGTGGCCTGGGCATCGGACTCACCCTGGTGAAGCGCCTGGTGGAGCTCCACGGTGGGGGTATCGAAGCGCATAGTGAGGGCCTGAATCGCGGCAGCACGTTTACGGTGCGCCTGCCTCTGGCCGTGGGCGCGACGGACGCGGCATCCGCCGGCAGTTAGGAGCCTGTCTGAGCACTGCTCGCCTACTGCGGCCGCCCTCGCTACGGCGATCATTGCTCAGACAGGCTCCTAAAGGCCGGTGTAAGGGGATCGTAACGCATCGCCGCGGCCCGAGCGACGGGCGTCGCCGCCGGCGGTTGCTGCCGAATCCCGGCGACAGCCCCCATACGGCA
>DATBCZ010000167.1:0-10012 GCA_036270175.1 Steroidobacteraceae bacterium
CGGCGACCAGTGCACCCACGACCGTGAACGCGGACAGGTGATGCAGGAACGCCATTACCGCAGGCATATACATCGCGAGCTCCCAAAGGGGCCACACCGCCCTAATCGCGCCCGCCGCGCGACCAGTTACCACCCTATCGCGTCAGCGCGCGCCGGCGCCGTTCGTTCGCCCCCTCTCTCAGTCGTCCCACCGCACCCGGCTGCGTTGCCGCTTCGTCTGTTGTTGGCGGGTCTTGCCTTCCAGCCGCCGCTCTTTCGACGCACGCGTTGGTTTCGTTGCCCGGCGCGTCTTCGGGACCACGAGCGCCCGTTCCACGAGATCCGCGAGCCGCTCGAGCGCCTCGCGCCGGTTGTGCTCCTGCGAGCGCTGATTCCTCGCGATAATGAGGATCGCACCGTCGTCCGTCAGTCGGCGCCCAGCCAGCACCCGTAACCGGTTCTTCACGGGCTCCGACAACGCGGTACTGCCCTCCATGTCGAACCGTAGTTGTACCGCCGACGAGACCTTGTTGACGTTCTGACCGCCCGGCCCCGACGCCCGCACAAAGGCGTACGTCAGGTCGCTGTCAGGAATCGTAACCTCAGGTGTGATCTCGAGAGCCATAAGCGCCGCGCGGCCCGCGTCAGTCCGCGCCGTCGTCGAGATCCATCGACGAGGGCTTGGTCCCTGACCCCGGCGAGGTCCCCGGAGGAGTGCGCGAGAGCGTCATCGACGGCGCCTTCTCGAGCATCCGCAGCTCCCGCTGCGCAACCGGAATCTTCACTCCGTTGTCACGAAAAATTCTCCAGATGGCGCGGTTCACGTCCGAGCGGACGTTGTTGACGCCATTCATGGGATCCGCGATCCAGAAGCGCACCTCGATGCGCATGCCATAGTCCTCGAAGGCCATGAGCCGCGTCACCGGCGGTGGATCTCGAAGGATGCGTGGGTGATGCTCTACTGCCTCGAAGAGCAGCTTCAGGGCGATCTCGGGATCATCGTCATAGCTCACCATCACCGGAAGCCGGATGCGCACCCGCTGATCCGAGTAGCTCCAGTTGATGACCGAGTTCGTAATGAGATTCTGGTTCGGGACCAGCGTGTCGACGCCGTCGCGGTCGCGGACGACCACATAACGCCCGCGCAGCTCCTGCACCCACCCGAAGTTCTCGGTGCTGGTGCCGGTATGCCCGGTGAAGCTGATGACGTCGCCGGGTTTTATCGACTTGTCCATCAGCAGCACGAACCCGCTGACGAAGTTGCTGGCGATGGACTGCAGGCCGAAGCCGAGGCCGAGACCGATCGCGCCGGTCAACACGTTCAAGGTGGTGACATCAACACCCGCGGCGTTGATGCCAAGCATGATGCCGAGGCCCACCAGCAGGAAGTAGGTGAACTTCGAGATGCCGATACGGGTCCCGACGGCCAGCTGATCGAGCTTCATGACACGGCGCTCGAAAGCGCGCGCGACGAGGCTCGAGACCACCACAAAGGCCGTGACGATCACCAGGCCTTTCAACAGCGCCCAGAGACTGAACTGCGTCTTGCCGGGGATGAGGTTGATGCGGTTCAGGGTGGTCTCGACCTTGTCGAGCCAGCCCACCATCGAGAACCCTATGGTCAGCCAGAGGACGAAAGTGATGCGGCTTTCCCAGGTCCGCATCCACGAGTCGGGCCCCATCATCACTCGAAGCAGATACACACCGAGCCGCACGAGCACCAGGGCGGTGGTGAGTTGCAGCGCCGTGTCGACCGCGGTCGTCGCCGTGCCGAGCATCGCGAACGTTGCGCGAACGACGAGCAACACGATGAGCGCGACCAGGAACGGCGCCAACAGCACCGTGCCCTCCAGCACGCGGAGCTGCCACACGTCCGCCCGCTCGTGGGAGGACTTCGTGAGGTAATTCCGGTGCCACGTCCGCACGAAGTGCGCGCCGGCGAGCGCAATGAGGCCGGCGAGGACTATTGCGATGACCTCGGTCAGGATCTGCGGCGATGTCAGCTTCAGGAATACGCCTTTCAGGGCGCTGTCGGCGTTATCCATTAGGAGCCTGGCTGAGTAATGATCGCCGTAGCGAGGGCGACCCAGATCGAGCAGATTTCTGCGATCGTTTCCCGCGCATAGCGTGGACTATGTAAGGGAAATGATCGCAGAAATATGCCGATCTGGGGGTGCGACGCATGCGTCGCACGGGTACGGCCGCGAGGCCACACCCTGGTCCGGCCGTGAGCGCGCGAAGCGTGCGTAGCGGACGGCCGCAGTAGGCGCATCATTGCTCAGCCAGACTCCTAAGCGTTGAGATCCGGGATCAGCTCGCTTTCCATGCGGGTGATCTGATCCTTCAGCATGAGCTTGCGCTTTTTGAGGCGCTTCAATTGGAGCTGATCGGAATGGATATCGAGCGTCAGACGAGCGATCACCTCGTCCAGATCACGATGCTCAATGCGCAGCGCCCGCAATTTCTCTACGTTGCGGAACAGCTCGCGGTCGACGTTGTCTTCGATTTCCGCCATGGCGGGTAACGCCTGCGGTCTCCCATTGGACATTAGCGGCGGCCGAGCGACGTTCGGCCGCAGAAGGGCGCCCCCCGTCAGGCGCTAGCTTAGCGGACCGGCTCCGATGGCGCCACGGGAGGTATCATACGCGCCCGTGTTCCTGGCTGCCCCACCATGTCTGCGACTGCCGTTGAAAAGCCCGATTGGGGCCATATAGATACTGTACTGCTGGATCTGGACGGAACGTTGCTGGATCTGGCGTATGACAATCATTTCTGGCTCGAGATCGTCCCCGCTGCCTATGCGGCGGCGCGTACGACGAGTGTAGACGTCGCTCGAACGGAGCTCGCCCCGCGCTTTCGCGCCTGTGAGGGCACGCTTCCCTGGTACTGCATCGATCACTGGAGTCGCGAGCTCGACCTGGATATCGAGGCACTCAAACGGGCCAACACGGAACGTATCGCCTGGCTCCCGGGTGCTGAGAATTTTTTGCTGCGTCTGCGCGCGGCCCGAAAGCGGGTCGTTCTACTGACGAACAGTCATCCGCGGGTGCTGCGGATAAAAGACGAGAAAACTGGGGTTTTGCGCTACTTCGACGCCGCCTTTACGTCGCATGATTTTGGCGTGGCAAAGGAGACGGCGGAGTTCTGGGCAGCCGTACGGGCCGTGGAGCCGTTCGACCTAAGGCGGAGTCTGTTCGCCGACGACAGCGCCCCTGTGTTGCGTTCGGCGCAACGTGCAGGGATTCGCTGGATCTATGGCGTTCGCCGTCCAGACTCCGTTCAGACCATTCGTGACCACGTCGACGTCGCTGTGATCGACGGGGTGCACGAGCTGGTGTAAGCGGTCAGTTGTTTTAGAGCTGTAAGTCTTTTAGCTAAGTCACCCGTGGGAGCCTTTCCGGGAGCGCCCGCCGCCTCCGCCGCCGCCCCGACGTCCACCAGGACCCGGACGGCCGCCAGAGCCACCGCCGCCGGGCCGCCTTCCGCCGCCACCGCTATGAGGGCGAAACGGACGGCGCTCAGGGGGAGCCCCTTGCACGAGCTCCTTCGCCAGCATGTCCGGTGATATCGAGGTGGACGGGATCTTGTGACCCAGGTAGTCCTCGATTTCGGGGAGCGATACGGCGTATTCCTCGCAAGCGAAGCTGATGGCGTCGCCTTCGGCTCCGGCGCGAGCCGTGCGGCCGATGCGATGGACGTAGTCAGCAGCGTCCTGCGGCAGGTCGAAGTTGAAGACATGGCTCACGTCGGGGATGTGCAGCCCACGCGAAGCGACGTCGGTGGCGATCAGCACCGCCAGGTCGCCGTTGTGGAAGTCACGCAGGAAGCGTAGCCGCTTGTTCTGCGGTACATCGCCGGACAGGGCTTGTGCGTGGAAGCCATTGGCATTTAGCGTGCTTTCGAGCCGCTCGGCCGCCCTCTTCGTATTTACGAAGATCATGGTGCGGCGGGCCTCGTATTGGCGCAGGAGCGCCACCAGCAGCGGCACTTTCTCCTCCATCGCGGGGTAGTACATCATCTGCCGGACGCGATCGACAGTCATCTTGTCGGGCTCGATGCGCACCAGCTCCGGGTTGTTCATGTGCTCGTAAGCGAGCTCCAGGACCCGATGGGAGAGGGTGGCCGAGAACAGCATCGATTGCCGTTTCTCCGGCGGCGGCAGGCGGCGCATGAGATAGCGGATATCAGCGATAAAGCCGAGATCGAACATCCGATCCGCTTCGTCGAGCACGAGGGCCTGCGCATGGCGCAGGTCGAAAACATGCTGCTTGAAGTAGTCGATGAGGCGTCCCGGCGTGCCGATCAGCACGTCGACGCCTTCCTCGAGCTGCCGTCGCTGCTTCTCGTAGTCGACGCCGCCGTAGACGACGGCCTGCTTGAGGCCCGTATGGCGGCCGAGGATCTCGCCGTCGTGGTGGATCTGCACCGCGAGTTCGCGGGTCGGTGCCACGATGAGCGCTCGAACCGACGTCTTGGCTCGGTTCGAGCTGGCGGGGCGCGTCAGCAGCGATTGGTAGAGAGCCACCAGGAAGGCGGCGGTTTTGCCAGTCCCGGTCTGCGCCTGGCCGGCCACGTCCTTTCCGGCAAGCGCTATCGGTAGCGTTTGCGCTTGAATGGGCGTGCACACGGTAAAGCCCGCGTCACGGATACCTTCCATAACGAGGGGGGCGAGGCCGAAGGATTGGAATGTAGGGGAATCAGAGTGTGGTTCAGTCATCAAATACGTCTATGGTGTTGTTCGAAATGGGTGGGTGGGCCTTGCAAAAGAGGTCCGGAAGCGCTACAAAGTGCTCAAGACAGCGGGCAATTCGTACCCGCACCTGCCAGCCAGTTTTCATATCCCTAAGGCTCGAGCTCATACTCATTCACGAGTTAGTGTAACCGTTTGACGGGTGTTTCTGGCATGGCTTTCGCTGCCCCCTGCCGCCCCGCATGACGTCTTTAAGTCTTCTATCCGAACAAAACAACCTTTTCCACACTCTGCATTCGACGGAGGTTGAACCGCGTGAGTAACCCGCAGATCGTGCACACCACGGACGCCAATTTTGCACAGGACGTCCTCAAGTCCGACAAACCCGTCCTGCTGGATTTCTGGGCCGAATGGTGTGGCCCTTGCAAAATGATCGCCCCGATCCTCGATGAGATCGCCGGCGAGTATCAGGACCGCGTCAAAATCGCCAAGCTCAACATCGACGAAAACCCACAGACCCCGCACAAATACGGCATTCGCGGCATCCCGACGCTGATTCTTTTCAAGAACGGCACTCTCGAGGCTCAGAAGGTCGGCGCGGTCTCCAAATCTCAACTATCGGCATTTCTGGACAGTAATTTGTGAGAGGCTATCTCGGCAATCAGGGTCGTAACCGGCCCAACAACAACAAGGGCCCGCGCCACGGTAATCGTGACGGTAACCGCGGCGGCAACAACAATGGAAACGGCAACGGAGGGGGCCGGCCCGACGACATGATGCACGAGGCGGAGGCGTTCGACGCCGACGACTCGGAAATCATAAGTCCCGCGGAACTGACGCAGTCCCGCAGCTCGATGAATCTCACCGAGCTGAAGTTGAAACCGATCCACGACCTGGTGAAGCTCGCCGAGTCGATGGGCCTGGACAACCTCGCGCGGTCCCGCAAACAGGACATCATTTTCTCCATCCTCAAGGCGCATGCCAGGAACGGGGAAAACATCTACGGCGACGGCGTGCTGGAGATACTGCAGGACGGCTTCGGCTTCCTGCGCTCCGCCGACGGCTCGTACCTTGCGGGTCCGGATGACATCTATGTCAGCCCGAGCCAGATCCGCCGCTTCAACCTGCGCACCGGTGACACGATCTCCGGGCTCATCCGGCCGCCGAAGGACGGGGAACGTTACTTCGCGCTGTTGAAAGTCGGCGAGATCAACTACGACTCGCCCGACAGCTCGCGCAGCAAGGTGCTGTTCGAGAACCTGACGCCGTTCCATCCGACCCGCCGCCTGAAGCTCGAACGCGGCAACGGCTCCACCGAGGATCTGACGGCCCGGACCATCGACCTCGTGTCGCCCATCGGCAAGGGGCAGCGCGGCCTCATCGTCTCTCCGCCGAAAGCCGGCAAGACGATGCTGTTGCAGAACATCGCGACCGCCATCACCTCAAACCATCCCGAAGTCATTCTCATCGTCCTGCTCATCGACGAGCGGCCTGAGGAAGTGACAGAGATGCAGCGTACGGTGAAGGGTGAAGTCGTCTCGAGTACCTTCGACGAGCCCGCCGCACGCCACGTGCAGGTGGCCGAGATGGTGATCGAGAAGGCGAAGCGCCTGGTCGAGCATAAGAAGGATGTCGTCATCCTCCTCGACTCCATCACACGTCTGGCACGTGCCTACAACACCGTGGTGCCCTCGTCGGGCAAGGTGCTGACAGGTGGCGTCGACGCCAACGCGTTGCAACGGCCGAAGCGCTTCTTCGGTGCTGCCCGTAACATCGAGGAAGGCGGCAGCCTCACGATCCTCGCCACTGCCCTGATCGACACCGGCTCCAAGATGGACGATGTCATCTACGAGGAATTCAAGGGCACTGGTAACAGCGAAATTCACCTCGACCGGCGCATCTCCGAGAAGCGTGTCTTCCCGGCGGTCAACATCAACCGCTCCGGCACGCGTAAGGAAGAGCTCATCACCGACCAGGGTGAACTCGCCAAGATCTGGATCCTGCGCAAGCTGCTGCATCCGATGGATGAGCTGGCGGCCATTGAATTCCTGCTCGACAAGATGAAGGACACCAAGTCGAACGGCGAATTCTTCGAGGCCATGAAGCGCTAACGACGCACCCGGGGGCCCAAGAGGCCCCCGGTTCCCCACGCGACCCGGCTCATAGGGCCTGGTTCCAATAGGGCATAGGCCTTGGACCAGTTAACAGTCGCGTCCCTGCGACGCTGGTACATTGGCCTCGCGAATCAGTAAGATTCGCGCGCACCCATTGGCCTGGAGTCAAAAAGTCGCATGCGAATCCGGCTCGCGCCCGCCGCGGCAGTCCTCTTTATCCTCTCTGCCGCCCCGGCCTTCGCGGACCGCGACCCCAACTCCGGGGCCCCGTTGCCGCCCCCCAAGCATCCGGTCACGCCGAGCCCGATCAATGACCGTTTCTACGTCCGGGGTATTTACTACGCACCCCACGTAAAAACCGACCTGCAGATCAATCAGCACAACGCCCCTCCAGGGGTTGTCGGCACCGCTCTCAGCGGCGAGCGCGACCTCGGCCTGCAGAGCCGCCTCAACCAGGGGCGGTTCGAGATGATGTTCCGCCTCAAGAATCGCAACAAGGTGCGCGTCGACTTTCTCGACGTGGACCGTACGGCCACCCATCAACTGGCCCAGACGATCCAATTCGGCAACGTGACTTTCCCGGCGGCCGCCCTGTTGTCGACTCATGTCGACTGGCGGATTTTCGGTATCACTTACACGTATTCTATTTTTCACAACGACCGCTTCGAGCTCGGTACCGGCCTGGCGGTGCATCTCCTGCAGGCGGAAGCCCAGGCGCAGAACAACGCCAACCAGCAGCGGCAGGACGTTACGGGAGCAGGGGCATTCCCAACGATACCCATCGACTTCGCGTTCCGGATTTCACGCCGCTGGTCGGTGACTGCGTATGCGCAATACTTCCACGCCGCTATCAGCAACTTCGATGGCTGGCTCGCTGACGTCCACGAGGATGTGCAGTACCGTTGGAAACCCAACTTCTCGGTGGGTGTTGGCTATTCCTCGTTCCGCGCCAAGCTGGCTCTGAACACCGGCAACTTCCCCGGGAAGTTCGCGGACAGCCTCGAAGGTCCGGAAGCTTTCTTCCGCATCAGCTTCTAACGCATCAATTTCTTCAGGCGGTGCCGACGAGGCCGCCGAGGACGTGCGTCTGATTGGCGTGCTGCTTCCAGTTCGAGAGCGCGCGGACGAGACGCTCCGGCGGCATCATCGCGTCCTCCAGCAACTCGAAGTATTCGTTCCTTGCGAGTAGCGTGGCCGCTACAGAGGCGCAGTACTGCGTCTCCAGCCACGGCGGGATTCGATCGGCGGGTTTGCGGCTGGAAGTCATCATGTCCCTCTCCCTTGTGCCCCTCACTCGTGAACCTTGCAACCGTCGTGCCATCTGCGGGATGCGCCCCGGGAACATGTCGACGCATCCAAGTTCCTGAGATTCCGAAAGTCTCGGATGTTTTATGACCGCAGTATGAGACTGCGATGACGTGTAGGGTTTACACCTGTCGGCGTGCAGCAATCAACCTTTCGTGACAACGTAAGAACGTTGAAAGGCATCTGGCATGCGCGCCGCCCGCCCGGAGTCCAGATTGATACAGACATAATCGGTGCGAGCCCGCGCGAGTGTCTCACCGTCCGCGGCGCGTCGCACCTGAAATCGGCGCTCAACGCGTAGTTTCGCGTCAGTGTTGACGATCCACGTTCCGACCAACACCCGGTCTCCCAGCACGGCGGCCCGAAGATAGTCAATCTCGGTCCGGTGAGCCGCCATCCCCCGCCGCAGGGTTACACACTGGTGTAGGCTCAGGCCTAAAGTCTCGGAGTGAGACCATGCCGCCCGGTCAAACCACGCTAAGTACACGGAATTGTTGACGTGGTCGTAAGCATCGATGTCCGCAGCCAACACCTCGAGCGCCACGATGTGAGGGGCGCCGAAGTCCCAGGGTGTCACGAGCGCTCGCGCGCCACGGCGCGGTAACCGATGTCATGGCGGTACTGCATTCCAGTCCAGCGGATCGGCTCGACCAGTGCGTAGGCCTCGCGCTGGGCCGCGGCGACGGTTTCGCCGAGTCCAACCGCGCACAGAACGCGGCCGCCGTTGGTTAGTACTTTCCCTACCTCCAGGCGTGTGCCGGCCTGAAAGACCTTACCCGGTAGCCGTGCCGAACGCTCGAGACCCTCGATGACGTCGCCCTTGCGTACCGTGTCTGGATATCCCTCCGCGGCAAGAACGACGCCGAGGGCGGCGCGAGAATCCCAGTCGGCCGTCACTTCATGCAGACGTCCGTCGACCGCCGCCTCGCACAATACTGTCAGATCCGACTTCAATCGCATGAGTACGGGCTGCGCTTCCGGGTCGCCGAAGCGGCAGTTATATTCAATAACGTTCGGAGTGCCGTCTGCGGCCACCATGATTCCCGCGTAGAGAAATCCGGTGTAGGGCATGCCGTCGGCAGCGAGTCCCCGGATTGTCGGCTCGATCACTTCGCGCATGATGCGCGCGTGGACCGAAGGAGATACGACGGGGGCGGGCGAGTAAGCGCCCATGCCGCCCGTGTTAGGTCCGCGATCGCCATCGTCGCGACGTTTATGGTCCTGCGACGTCGCGAACGGGATGATGTGAGTCCCGTCGGCCATGACGATGAAGCTCGCTTCCTCCCCGGAAAGGAACTCCTCGATCACCACTTCCTCGCCGGCGGCGCCAAAGCGCCCGGAGAACATCGCTTCGATAGTAGTGAGCGCCTCCGCTGTCGACTCGGCAATCACCACGCCTTTGCCGGCCGCGAGGCCGCTCGCCTTCACAACAATCGGCGGGCGCTGACGCTCCACGTAAGCTCGATCGAAAGTCTCGCGAGTGAACGTCCTGGAGCGCGCCGTTGGAATGCCGTGCCGCCGCAGAAATTCCTTCGTGAAGGCCTTGGAGCCTTCGAGCTGTGATGGCGCCTTGGTCGGCCCAAAGCATTTCAAGCCGCGCGCCGCGAACTCGTCCACGATTCCGGCGACCAGCGGTCCCTCCGGACCGACGATCGTCAGGTCGACTTCTTCGGCGAGCGCCAGCGCGATCAGCGCAGCAGTATCTTCCGCCGGAACGTTAGCATTCCGTACCTTCGGCTCGGTGGCCGTGCCGGCATTTCCCGGCGCCACAATGACGTCGGTGACGCGAGCAGCAGCCGCGCACTTCCAGGCCAACGCGTGCTCGCGCCCCCCGGATCCAATGATCAGAACTTTCATTTAGTGGCGGAAGTGGCGCATGCCGGTGAGCACCATGGCGAGCCCGTGCTCGTCCGCGGCCGCGATG
>DATBCZ010000168.1:0-7505 GCA_036270175.1 Steroidobacteraceae bacterium
GATGCGCGGCGACTCCACCGGTGCGAAGGCAATGAACCAGGCGTGGTCGCGCAGTTTGTCGCTGACGGTCTTGGCGTTGTACTTGGCGTTCTGTGCCACGGAGTACACCTGCGCGGTGCCCGTTTTGCCGGCGGCCGTGTACGGGGTCTTCGCGAAGGCGGTACTCCCGGTACCACAGTAACGGCCGTCGCAATGGGTCACTGCCGTCATGGCATCGAGCACAGTATCCCAATCCGCTGCGGCGATACCGGTGACCGGCTTTTCCTCGACCGGCGGCAGTCGCTTCAGATTTCCATCAGCGTCTCGCGTGCCCATGACCAGTCGGGGCCTGAAGCTGCGGCCGCGTTCGGCAAGCACCCCAACAACATGCGCGAGTTGCAGCGGTGTCACCAGCAGGTAACCCTGGCCCACGCCTAGATTGACGGTTTCGCCAGGGAACCAGACCTGATCGGCCGAACGTTTGAAAGCGGTGCGCTTCCAGGCGGGCGAAGGCAACAGACCAGGGCGTTCACCGATGATGTCAATCCCGGTAAGCTCGCCGTAGCCGAAAGGCGCCAGACCGACATCGAGCTTATCGATGCCCATCTGCCAGGCCAGCTTGTAGAAGTAGACGTCCGAGGATTTCGCGATGGCTTCCCGGAGGTCCAGCTCGCCCTTGGGTTCGCCTTTGTCGGCGCGCCAGATGTGTGCACTGCCGGGTAGCGAGAAGGTGCCCATGCACAGCACCCTGCGATCGGCCGTGATGGATTTGTCGGTGAGCGCCACGAGGCCGATGGCTGGTTTGATTGTCGAACCGGAGGGATAGGCGCCGCGCAGAGCGCGATTCAGCAACGGCTTGTCTGGATCATCGACCAGTGCGGCGTATTCGTTGCGACGGATGCCGCGCGCGAAAAGGGTAGGGTCGAATCCGGGCTTGCTGGCCAGGGCGATGATGTCGCCGGTGGCGGGATCGATGGCCACTACGGCGCCGCGATGGTCGCCGAGTCCGGCCTCGGCCGCGCGCTGCACCTTCAGGTCCACGCCCAACACCAGTGCGTCCCCAGACACCGGTGCCGTCTCCCGCAGGTCTGGCGCGTAGGGGCCTTGTCGTTGCACGGAGCGTCCTTGCGCATTGACCAGCATTTCGCGGTAACCGTTATGTCCGTGCAAAGGCGTCTCGTAGGACGCCTCGACACCCAACCTGCCGATGAGCGTTGTTCCCGTGTAAGCGGCTCGGTCAATGTGGTCGAGATCCTGTTCGCTGATAGCCGCCACGTATCCCAACGCATGGACGCCAAGCTCGCCATACGGGTAATGACGCGTCTGGCGCGTTGCGAGGTCAACACCCGGAAATTCGAAGCGATGCACGGCAAAACGGCCGATTTCTTCATCACTGAGTCGCAACTTCACCGGTATGGTGTCAAAGCTGCGACGGGCCAGGATCATGTGCTTGGTCTCGGCCACCTCATCCATATCGATGAGGCCCAGCGCCGCGAGCCGCTTGAGGGTGTCATTGAGGTCGGGTATCTGTTCGCGTGTCAGCTCGAGCTGGTAAGCCGGCTCGTTGTCGACCAACACCGTGCCGTTGCGATCCAGGATCAGGCCGCGGCTGGCCGGAATCGGCTCGGTGCGGACCCGGTTACCCTGTGACAGGTCGGCGTAATAATCGTGACGCACCACCTGCAGGAGATAGAGACGTCCGACCAAGGTCAACGTCAGGACGACCATCAGCGCGCCGGCGATCAGCGAGCGCTGTTCGAACCGACGTTGCTCGCCCCAGTGGTCTTTGATGCGGCCAGCGGGCATGCCTAGGTCCCGGGTGACGGCGTGCTCACGAGCGGCGCTCGCGATAGCCCAGTACGGCCGTGGCGGGCGCCCAGAAGATCGCGCCGCTGAGGATATGGACCCAACGCAGCGGGCTCGTGATCGGATGGCCGCTGTAGCCGTCGATGAAGAACAGCAGAACCTCGTAGGCCGCCAGTCCCGCGAGCACGATGAGTGACTGCTGGAAGCCGGGCTTGGAGCGAATTTTCTGATGCTCGCGACAGAACACGTAGGTCACCGCGGCCAGCGCCAGCGCATGCGCGCCGAGCACCGGTCCCTGGAAGACATCCAGAAGCAACCCGGAGAACCAGCCCAGTCCGATGCCTCCCGCACGAGGCGCGAAAATCGACCAGTGCAATACGGCGAGGATCAGGAACGACGGCCGCGCGATATCCAGCCAATACGGCAGCGGCACCACCGTCAGCAGGAGGGCGATGAAGGCCGAGACCAGCATCCGGCCGGTAGGCTCCCCGGAACTCATGGGTTCCTCGGGGTCGCGTCGGGCGACGGCTCGGGTGTGGCGGGGGGCGCCGGCTCTCTAGGCGTGGCGGCTCGGGGATTGTCACCGGAGACAGAATCCTTGGAATTAGCGGGTTTGGCGGGGGTCGACCCGTCAGGGCTTTTAACGGCAGCAGGCGCGCGAGACTTCGACGGTGCTGCCGCTGCCGGGTTCACTGTGCCGGATGAAGGTTCTGAATTCCGTGCACCAGTGCCCGCGGGAGGCGGTGCCGCCGGCGATGTTTCCGTGGCTGGCGCCTTTGGGCGCGGCGGAGGTGCAGCTTGCGGTTGGAGTTTGGGGTTGCCCGTGCGCAGGTCGCCTGTTGCCGTAGACGCGGGCGTGGGCGAGGCCGGGTGATCGTCGCGGAACCAGACGAGCATGAGCTCGGAGTCGGTATCTACGGTGGCGAACGGGAGGGCACGCACCTGTGCCAGGGGCTGCACGGCGTCGCGATGGACCTCGGTGACGCGCGCTACAGGGTACCCCGCGGGAAACACGCCGCCGAGGCCGGATGTCATGAGCATGTCGCCAGCCTTTACGTCCGCATTGCCAGGCAGATAGGGCAGCGCCAGCGAGGTGGTATCGCCCGCCCCTACGGCGATCGTTCGTAGTCCCGTGCGCTCGATCTGCACGGGGATGGCATGCTCGGGATCAGTTATGAGAATGACTTCGGCACTGAAGGGACCGACGTGTGTGGTCTGCCCGATGATGCCCTTGTCGTCGAGGACCGCTTGGCCCTTGAAGACGCCATTTGTACTGCCGCGGTTGATGAGAAACCGCTGGCGCAGGGGGGTCGGCTGGATGACCAGCTCGGCGGCAAGCCAGCGCTCGGCCACGGGCGGTAGCGCATCCCGCAGTCCGCGCAATTCGCCGTTTTCGCGCGCGAGCGCCTCATAGCGCATCGCGCGCAGTGCCAGCAGGCGATCCTGATCGCGCAGGCGCGCGTTCTCGGCGCGCAGGGCGTCACGGGTCTCCGAGACTTCGTGCAGCCACTTCCAGGCGGAGGCTGGCGAGCTCACGGCCAGCTGGACAGGGTAGGTGAGAGCCTGCAGGCCGTAGCGGACCTGCTCCAGCCAGCCGTGCCGCTGGTCGAGGAACATGACCACGAAAGAAAGGACCGCATACAGGGTGAAGCGGAAACCCGGGGAGGGTCCTCCCCGGGCTTGCGATCTGCTGCCCGGCGTCCCGAAGGCCACGGGTCAGACTCGGGCGCCGGCGGCGCTACTCAAGGCCGAAGTGGCCGGGCCCCAGTTCGTCCATCAGCTTGAGAATGCGCCCACCGCCACGTGCCACGCAGGTGAGAGGGTCATCCGCTACGACGACGGGGAGGCCGGTCTCCTCGGTGAGGAGCTTGTCGATGTCGCGCAGGAGCGCGCCACCGCCGGTGAGCACGATGCCACGCTCGGCGACGTCGGCTCCGAGTTCCGGGGGAGTCTGTTCCAGCGCTTGTTTCACGGCGCTGACGATGCTCTGCAGGGGCTCCTGCAGGGCTTCGAGAATCTCGTTGCTGTTGAGAGTGAAGCTGCGTGGCACGCCTTCCGACAGGTTGCGGCCTTTCACCGACAGCTCGCGGACCTGCTGGCCGGGATAGGCGGAACCGATTTCGATCTTGATGCGCTCGGCGGTGGCCTCACCAATGAGGATGCCGTAATTGCGGCGCACGTAGTTCATGATGGCTTCGTCGAAGCGGTCGCCGCCGATGCGGGCGGAGTTCGCATAAACGATGCCGTTCAGCGACAGGACCGCGACTTCCGACGTACCGCCACCGATGTCGAGTACCATCGAGCCGCGGGCCTCGTGAACCGGAAGGCCGGCGCCGACAGCCGCGGCCATCGGCTCGCTGACGATCGCGACATTGCGCGCACCGGCGCCTTCCGCGGATTCGCGGATCGCGCGGCGCTCGACCTGGGTCGAGCCGAACGGCACGCAGACGAGGACGCGCGGCGACGGCTTCAACACGCGATTGCCGTGCACCTTGTTGATGAAGTGCTGCAGCATCTTCTCGGTGTACGTGAAGTCGGCGATGACGCCGTCCTTCATCGGACGTACCGCAGTGATGTGACCGGGTGTGCGGCCCAGCATGTTTTTGGCCTCGGAGCCTACGGCGACAATGATTTTGCCGCCCCGACCAGGTTCGTCCTGCACCGCGACGACGGACGGCTCGTTGAGCACGATGCCCTTGTCGCGGACGTAGATGAGTGTGTTGGCCGTGCCGAGATCGATCGACAGATCACTGGAAAAATAGCCGCGCAGGCGTTTGAACATGAAGCGACCGGAAAGTGCGGCGGGGGACCCCCGAAGTGGCGCGTAATCTAGCAACCGACAGGACATTCAGCAAGGCAACATGTATGATTTTGGGCTGTTTTTCTCATTGTGCCCGACGCGCACTCACTGAACAGACACTGAATTCTCATGGCGCTTACACGCGAGCAGATTGAAAACATCGCCCACCTGGCGCGGCTCGAGCTGCAACCAGCGGAGGTTCCCGTCTATCAGACGAGCCTGTCGGCGATTCTCGACTTTGTCGGGGAGCTTGACCGTGCGGACACGGCGAGCGTCGCACCGATGGCGCATCCACTGCCAGGGTTGTCGCAACGCCTGCGGCCCGATGCGGTCACGGAGCAGGATCATCACGAGCTCTTTCAGGAGAACGCGCCGCAGGTTGCGGCCGGCCTGTATCTCGTACCGAAGGTAATAGAGTGATGAGTGTCACACTTCATCGGAGGACGCTCGCGCAGCTCGTTGCCGGGTTGCGTGCCAAAGAGTTCTCGAGCGTCGAGCTGACGCGGTTATTTCTCGATCGCATCGAGGCGAGCCAATCGACGCTAAATGCCTTTATTTCCGTTACTCGGGAACAAGCGCTGACGGCCGCGCAAGCCGCGGACCGTGATCTCGCGGCGTCGCGCGGGGGCGCACTCACTGGCGTGCCGATCGCTCACAAGGATATTTTCTGCACGTCAGGTGTGAAGACCTCGTGCGGCTCGCGGATGCTCGACAACTTCGTGTCGCCATACGACGCCACTCCGGTCGCGAAGCTCAAGGCTGCCGGTGTCGTGATGCTGGGCAAGGCGAACATGGATGAATTCGCCATGGGCTCGTCGAACGAGACGAGCTACTACGGTCCCGTGCGCAACCCTTGGAATACGGCGCTCGTCCCTGGCGGCTCATCGGGCGGCTCGGCCGCTGCGGTTGCCGCGCGTCTCGCCCCCCTGGCGACCGCGACTGACACGGGTGGCTCCATCCGACAGCCCGCAGCGCTGTGTGGAGTTACAGGGCTGAAGCCCACTTATGGACGTGTGTCACGTTATGGGATGATCGCGTTCGCATCCAGTCTCGATCAGGCCGGCACGATCACCGCCACGGCGGAAGATGCCGCGTGGGTGCTGCGGGAAATGGCCGGCTTCGATCCGAACGACTCCACGAGTGTCGACAAGCCTGTGCCCGACTACGTCGCTTCTCTCGGCCAGCCGCTGGCAGGGCTGAAGATCGGCCTGCTGAAGGAATTCTTCGACAAGGGCCTCGACCCGGAGAACGAGCGTCGCATTCGTGAGGCGTTGGCGGTTTACGAGAAGCTCGGTGCGCAGTTGCGCGAGATGAGTTTGCCGAATCTGCCGTTGTCCGTGCCGGCCTACTATGTCGTGGCGCCCGCCGAGTGCTCTTCCAACCTCGCGCGCTTCGACGGTGTACGTTTCGGACACCGCTGCAAAGATCCGCGCGATCTCATGGACTTATACAAGCGTTCGCGCGGCGAGGGCTTCGGTGCCGAGGTGAAGCGCCGGATCATGACGGGGACGTATGTCCTGTCGGCGGGTTACTACGACGCTTATTACTTGAAGGCGCAGAAGGTTCGACAACTCATCACGTCGGACTTCACGCGTGCCTTCGGCGAGGTCGATGTGCTCATCGGGCCGACGACGCCGACGGCTGCGTTCGAGATCGGCGCGAAAACATCAGATCCGATCACGATGTACCTGAACGATATTTACACGATCGGGGCGAACCTCGCGGGCTTGCCGGCGATGTCGATTCCTTGCGGATTCACGCAAGGTCTGCCGGTTGGGCTGCAGATCATCGGTCCGCACTTCAGCGAAGCGAAGCTGTTGAACGTGGCTCATCTTTATCAGCGCGAGACGGATTGGCATACGCGCGTGCCGGAGCGATACGCATGAGTGGCGGGGAATGGGAGACGGTCATCGGGCTGGAGATCCACGCCCAACTGTCCACGCAGTCGAAGATTTTTTCGGGCTCGGCCATCGCGTACGGGGCGCCGCCGAATGCGCAGGCGAATCTCGTCGATCTCGGCTACCCGGGTGTGCTGCCGGTGTTGAACGCGGACGCCGTGCGCATGGCGGTGAAGTTCGGTCTCGCCATCGGCGCGCGAATCGCCGCGCACTCGGTGTTTGCCCGTAAGAATTACTTCTATCCGGATCTTCCGAAGGGCTATCAGATCAGCCAGTACGAGCTGCCGATCGTCGCGGAGGGGTCTATCGACGTCGTGCTCGATGACGGCACCCATAAGCGCGTCGGAGTGACTCGGGCACATCTCGAGGAGGATGCGGGCAAGTCGCTGCACGAGGGACTTCCGGGAGTGACCGGCATCGATCTCAACCGTGCGGGGACGCCGCTTGTGGAGATCGTTTCGGAGCCCGACATGCGCTCGGCGAAGGAAGCCGTCGCCTATATGAAGAAGGTGCACACTCTCGTGCGCTATCTCGAAATCTGTGACGGCAACATGCAGGAAGGCTCTTTCCGCTGTGATGCCAATGTATCGGTGCGTCGTAAGGGTGCTGCAGCGTTCGGTACGCGCGCGGAGATCAAGAATCTCAACTCGTTCCGCTTCGTCGAGAAGGCGATCAACTACGAGGTCGAGCGTCAGATCGATCTCATCGAGTCCGGCGGCAAGGTGAAGCAGGAGACACGTCTCTACGATCCCGACAAGGGCGAGACCCGTTCGATGCGCTCGAAGGAAGAGGCGAACGACTATCGCTACTTCCCGGATCCTGACCTTTTGCCCGTGGTGCTCGACGAGACATTCATCTCGGGTGTGCGGGCGACGCTGCCGGAGTTGCCGGATCAGAAGGCCGCGCGGTTTGCGTCGGAGTATGGGTTGTCGGTGTATGACGCTGGCGTGCTGACGGCGAGCCGTGAGCTTGCTGCGTATTACGAGGACGTTGCCCGCGAAGTCCCTGGGGAGCCGAAGTTG
>DATBCZ010000169.1:0-15053 GCA_036270175.1 Steroidobacteraceae bacterium
CGTGGACTCCAGAGTGGCCGTCACTTCCACCCAGCCCGTAGCACCTTCCACACCGCTGCGCACAGCGAGGCTCGGTCCACGAATGGCGGCGCGAGTCTCGAGCCACACCCCGCGCCAGGGTCCCACCGGCGCCGCTGGCGGTGACCAGCCGGGAGTCCGTCCCAACAAGGTGGTTCGAAACCAACGCAACTGCTGATTTTCGACCATCGGGGCACGCCACTTGGGGCGCGGCCGCTTGGCTTCCAACAGCCGGTCGAGGGCGCGAAAGCGGATGATGAGCTCGTTCGCACCACTCAGCGGTGCGTCGATGACCCGCTCGTGAGCCAGGAACATGTTGTCGCTGCTCAACAGCGGCACGCCGTTCAACCAGGCATCCGCCACGGTCGCGAGACCGTCAAAGCCGAGAACCAACTCCTCGTGCGATTCGCGGAGCGGAGCGCTGAAACGCAGGCGGTACCACCAGTCTTCGGCGTCGAACCGTCGTGGTGGCGCGTCCAGGCTCCAGAGATTTGCCGCGCGCAGGCACGCCGCCGCCGTGGCAGGCGCGTGCGCAGACAACCATTGCGATGGCGCTCGTGCCAGATCTTCCGGGCTTCGATGAGTGTCGGGTGGTGTCGAGCAGAGCTCCCAGCCCGTGGTCAGTGCCTGGCGCCGGTGTCCGGTAATGCTCTTGACGGAGGCCGGCATCGGCTTGCCATCACGAGCCGCGTAGCTCACTCACCGCCGCACCGATCGCGGCGATACTCTCGAACACACTCCGCTTGAGCATGCTGTCCGGGAATTCGATCTCGAATTCGCCTTCGAGAGCGAGCATCACGTTGACGCTGGCGTGCGATGTCATGCCGGCTTCGTAGAGGTCGGACTCGGGGTCGAGGGTGTCGATATCCCGGCTCAGTCGGCCGTGCTCCTTGAGGATGCGGCGGATCGTCTGGAGGTCGTCTGTTGCGGTCATGATTTTCTGGGGTAACGCCAAAGAATTCGAAGTCTGCACTGGTCCGCAATAGTAAGGCACCGGACCCGGGGCGTTATGTGAACTACTCGGAGCGCCGGAAGATGAAGCAGTCCTTGAAGCGCTCCATGCCGATTTTCGGGTAGTAATCCGCTGCTGCAGGCGCGGACAGCAGGATGAGGGTCACCTGCGGACCGACCGACCAGTGGATTACGTCCGGCGTCATTCAGGCCAGGGTCATTCGGGATAGTGCGAGGAAGCTACTGGGGGTGGACCGGGATCGGTCTCGCGGATGATGCCGCGAAGAGCTCTTTTCAGTTGCTGCGTTTCACCGTATCCCAGGCTGCGCTCCGCATCCGACTCCGCCGCTTTGGCTACCGCGACGAGTTCGAGCACTACACGCTTCCCAAGATCGGTCAGCGTTACCTGCGCGTGCGGGTCGTAGTGTCCATGAAGGCGTGCGAATCCGGCGGCCGTCAGGCTGGCGAGTAACTCATACGTTACTCTTCTACCCGTGTACCAAAGAAGGCGGTCGAGCTCGGCGGCCGTGCGATTGTCGGATATGCCCAGAATGCTGAGCACGAACCACTGGTCCTCACTCAGGCCATGACGCTCCAGATCGCGTCGTAAACCCAGGAAAAGCTGAAAGTGCGCCCGCTGCAGCAGGTAAATCAGGAAGTCCTGGCTGAAACTGCTATCGGGATCTGTGTCGTCCTGGCCCGGGGGCGGAGCCGCCGGAGCCTTCTCGACAGCGACAGCGTAACGGCCGCTGTGAAAGACCAGGGGCGGGCGGTTGAAGTGCTCGAACTCCTGCACCTCTCCCACGAAAATAACGTGGTCTCCGCCTTCGTAATTGAAGGCGGTGCGGCATTGGAATACAGCGGAGCAGTCGGGCAGGAGCGGGATGCCACCGGCTCCCCGTGTCACCGGCAAGCCGGCGAACTTATTGGCGCCGCGTGTCGCGAAGGTCAGCGACAGGTCTTCCTGGGTTGCGGCCAGCACGTGCACGGCGAAGTAGCCGCTCTCCAGGAATGCCGGCAGGCTGAGGGATTTGCGCGCCAGGCTCCATAGGACCATGGGCGGATCCAATGACACCGAGTTGAAACTGTTGGCCGTGAGTCCGATGTCCTCGCCGGCCGCGTTGCGGGTGGTGACAATGGTCACGCCCGTGGCGAATGAGCCGAGAGCCGCGCGAAATTGGCGAGTGCGTGCTTGAAAATCGGCGCTCATGATCGGATGCTGCCGCCCCGAAGTTCCGCGGCTAGCGTCGGAGGGGGCTGTCGCGACTGGGACGCAGCGTGCCGTAAGCTCGCGACGTTATGGGACATCAAGGTCGGCACGAACCGGAGTGTAGTGCAACTGTGAGCGATCTTCACAGCGGCATTGGGGAATTTCTTTACCCCTTGTAAAGTGCGCCTCCGTTTCGGCCCACGGCCCCTCCGGGGCAAGCCGATTTCTGGAGATCTATGCGCGTCCGCCTGCTCGGTCACTATGTACACCTTTCGATCGCGGCCATGGCCGCGGTCGATGCGATCATTTTCTCCTGTGCCATGCTGCTCGCCTACCGGACGCGGTTCCACACTTGGTACCCGGTGCCCTCGATCGGCTCGGATAAAGCTCTTTGGCTCTGTGCGGTCGTATTCACCGCCGTGAACCTGCTGAGCGTGCTGGGATTCGGTCTGTACAGCTCGCGGCAGCGAGCGCGAACCGGCGGTGTATTCGTGCGATTGATCGCAGCGTGTGCCGCCGCGACAGCCGCGACCGCATTGCTGTTCTACTTCATTCCTTCCCTGTATATCGGCCGTGGCGTGCTGGCATTGGCTTTGGTTTTCTCGCTCCTAGGTGTCGGCGCCGCGCACGGTGTGTTCTCGCGGATGATGGACGAAAGCCTTCTCAAGCGTCGCGTGCTCGTCTACGGCGTCGGTCAGCGGACCACAGCGATTTCGAGCTTGCGCCGCCGCTCCGACCGCCGCGGATTCGAGATCGTGGGTTACGTGCAACCGGACGGTGAAAGTATCGCGGTATCCCCGGAGCGCGTGCTGGATGCGTCGGAAGGTATTCTGACGTTGTGCACCCGTCTCGATGTGCAAGAGATCGTCGTGGCCATGGAGGATCGGCGGCGGGGTTTCCCCATTCTCGGGCTGCTGGAGTGTCGGCTCGCCGGCGTGGAAGTCACCGAGCTGCTGACTTTCCTCGAGCGTGAGACGGGCCGGGTACGCATCGATGTGCTGAACCCGAGTTGGATGATTTTCGGCGAGGGTTTCCGGCGCGACCCGGTGCGCCTGTTCTCCTCCAGGGCGCTGGATCTGGTGGCGAGCGTGCTGCTGCTCATCCTCTCCCTGCCGTTCATGCTGATCACCATGGTCGCGATCAAGCTCGAGGACGGCTGGCGGGCACCGGTTTTCTACGGCCAGGCGCGCGTGGGACTCGCTGGGCAGCCGTTCAAGGTGCTGAAGTTCAGGAGCATGCGTACCGACGCAGAGCGGGACGGCCAGGCGCAATGGGCGCAGAAGTCAGACCCACGCGTCACGCGCGTGGGCGCGGTGATCCGCAAGCTGCGGATCGACGAACTGCCGCAGATTCTCAACGTGGTGACCGGACAGATGAGCTTCGTAGGCCCGCGCCCCGAGCGCCCGCAGTTCGTGGCCGAGCTCGCCCAGAAGATTCCCTATTACGTGCAGCGCCATTGCGTGAAGCCCGGGATCACCGGCTGGGCCCAGCTGTGCTATCCCTACGGCTCCTCCGAAGAGGACGCGCTCGAGAAACTGCAATACGACTTGTATTACATCAAGAACAATACCCTGTTGTTCGACCTGGCCATCCTGGTACAGACGGCCGAGGTCGTATTCATGGGTAAAGGCGCGCGCTAGGCTCCTGGAGCCTGTGTCCTAGTTCAGCGTCGCGCTGATTTCGCCCGACAGGGTGCTCTCGATGCCCTTCGAGTTGTAAGCCGTAATGGCGAAAAAGTAGGTCCCGCTCGCCAGGCTGTCCAGGACGTACCGGCTGAGGCTCGGATTACTCACCGCAACCACCTTCGTATAATTCTCCGAGGTCGTGCCGTAGTGGATCTTGTAGCCCGCCAGGTCGGTGATAGGCGTGCCATTGCTGTTCTCCGTGGGCGCTACCCAACCCAGGGTTACGGTCGTGCCCGTGACCGGCGTGGTGGGCTTAGTCGAGCCGGTGGAGCCCGTCGTTGTGGTCGATCCGGATGTGGTGGACCCGGAGGTCGTAGAACCCGATGTCGTGGACCCCGATGTCGTGGACCCGGAGGTCGTCGAGCTGCCGCCCGTGCTGCCCGAGTCGGCGGCCGTTTGCGAATTGGAGCCCGTCGTAGTGGTGCTGGTTGCCGCGGTAGACGAGCCTGACTCGTTACTTCCGCAGCCGGCGAGGGCAACGCCCAAGCTTCCCAACACCGCGATCCAGACAATACGACCCGACCCAAATCCCCGTTCGGCTTTCTGCATGCAACCCCCGAAAATTGACTCCAGTGCCGGTCAGGCCGGACACGAAGTCACAATCAGGCGGTTGCACGAGTGTGCAGCACAGCTTCAGCTTTGCTGTCTCTCACGAGGCGGTGCGAGCGCCCCGGCAACCCCGCTGTCGTAGGCTTGGCGCCGTTAGACCGGAAGTTTTGCGCCCCCGTCTTTCGACGGGTTTGCCTTTAGGTGTCGCCGGTACGATGCCAGCTGCACGTCCCCGGTAATGCAGCACGCGTGCCAGCCAGACCAACTCATTGATATTGTGGAAATTCCCAGCTTGGACGGAAGCTGGGTGTCAGCCTTGCGGCACGATTCTTGTCTGTGTTCTACGACGTAGGTCTGTGCGCAGCGTCGCAGTACGAGACCTAAGTGGCTGTTTTATAAGACAAAGAAGGGCGTCGCCGCTTAGCTACGGTTTTGGCCTTGACTGCGCCACAGGAGACATAACCTGGATATCTGGAGCGATGAAAGGCCCGTGAAAGGTAGAAGAAGACGCGGTTGTCAGCCATCGGCTACCGGGGGTCCCGTACTGGCGACAGGTCGGCCCGTGCCTCAGGTCGGCCCGTGCCGCGCCGCGAACTCTTGCCGCGGGTCAGGCCTTCCGGCAGATCACCCTTTTCTGCAGATCAGGAAGTGGTCGGCACCGAGGTTGGCGGTCTTGAGTGCCTGGAATGCCGCTCGCCGAAGCATGAGACTGCGCGTGTCGATCTTGCGCACGGAATTGATGTAAGTGCTGAGCGTGCTGTATTCGAGCACCTCAAAACCCGCGCGGGTCAACATCTCCTGCACTGCCGTCCGGGTGAACAGGTTGATGTGGTGGGGCGGACAGACCATGTTCCAGCCGTTGAGGCCGCGCAGCCGCCGATGAATGCAGGATGGGTTCGGAGTTGTCAGCATCAGCAGTCCGCCAGGTGCGAGCCGATCGCTCATTTCCTTGAGCAGTGTCATCGGCTGCTTCACGTGCTCGAGCACGTTGAATGAGCTCACGACGTCGTATTTCTCCGTAACGATCGAGAGATCGCCGCGCAAGAGCTCGATCCCGAAGGTGTCGCGTGCGAAGTCGGCCTCCGCCGCGGATATTTCCAGACCGTCGGCGCGCCGCCCGAATTCAGTGCGCGCCAGGTAGACGAAGTAGCCATTGCCGGCACCGACGTCGAGAAGCTTTGGCCCGGCCGTATGGCGCTGCAGTGCCCGCAGAATGTAGCGCCACCGGAAACCCCACTCAGCCTCGATCTCAGCCCTCGTCTTGAAGGCCATGGTGTAGTAGTTCGTGGCCTCGTACTGCTCAGGCACGAACTCGAGATCGGCCATGATGCAGCCGCAGGTGGGGCAGGTGTAGATGTCCACTCCGCGTTTCGGGAATACGAAGCGCGGGGCCGCGTGTCGGATATCAACTGCGCAATTGGGAAGCATGAGTGGCCCTTGCTTGGATCTCCAGCGGAATCGTAAGCGGGGTAGCAGAATACGTGCCGCAACCGCTGGGCCATACCGCAGGGCGACTGTCGCAGGGTTGCCTCGACCACGCGCGCGCTGCGACTCGCTGCCGCCAAACACCGACATTCGTGCGTTGCGGGACCGCTCTTTGCTGAGACCTCCGGTACCGGGCCCGGGGGGCCAGTCACAATGCGCGCGGATGACAGAACCTACAACCTTTACTCGAGGCCTATCGATAGCCCTGATGGCGTTCCTCGATGCGGTGCTACCGGCGTTGGTCGCAGTGGGGCTGCTCTACGGACTATGCGCCTTCTACGGCATCGAGTTTAAAGGCTTCTTTGTCGTCCTCGCCATCCTGTCAGGCATGCTTTCACTGTTGCTTCCGCGCGGGCAGCCGGCCCAACCCGCTCAGTTGGTGAGGTCGACTCTGCCGCTCGCGATACGCGTGGTCGTGCGTTGGATGGTGATCATCGCGATTCTGCTCGCGATCGGCTTCGTCACCAAGTACTCGGTCGACTTCTCGCGACGCGTGGTGCTCTCCTGGGCGGTGGCGACGCCCGCGGTACTGATCCTCGTGACCGTCTCTCTGCATGAACTCATGCGGCGGCTGTTGTATGACCCGTCGATGGTGCGCCGTGTTGCCTTCGCGGGTTGTAACGAAGTGAGCCTGTCTCTCGCCCAGCGGATTGGCGGCGGCTCTCTGGGTATGCAGGTCGAGGGCTTTTTCGACGATCGCAGCGCACAGCGCCTGGGACTGGCGGTGCCGGCGCGCCTGTTGGGCACGCTCCCCGACCTCGTGTCATTCGTGAAGCGGAATCAGATCGATGTAGTGTTTGTAGCCCTGCCGGTGAGTCATATCCGCAGGGTCGTACAACTTCTCGATGAGCTGCGGGACACGACGGCGTCGGTATACTACGTTCCGGACATCTTCGCGATCGACCTCATCCAGGCCCGCAGCGGCGAGTTGTTCGGCATTCCGGTCGTGGCGCTCTGCGAGACGCCTTTCTACGGATACCGGGGTGTCGTAAAGCGAATCATCGACATTGCGCTGGCCGTGACGGTTCTCGTTGTGGCACTCCCGCTCATGCTGGCCCTTACGGTGCTGGTGCGGATGTCGTCGCCCGGTCCCGTCATTTTCAAACAGCGCCGTTATGGGCTCGATGGGCGCGAGATCATGGTCTACAAGTTTCGCACCATGAACGTGATAGAAGACGGCCCTAATATCATACAGGCGAGCCGCGAGGACGCGCGCATCACCGCGGTGGGCCGTTTCATGCGGCGCTATTCACTCGATGAGCTGCCGCAACTCGTCAACGTGCTCCAGGGCCACATGAGTCTCGTTGGTCCGCGCCCGCACGCGGTCGCGCACAACGAGGAATATCGCAAGCTCATCAAGGGCTACATGATCCGACACAAGGTGCCCCCGGGAATCACCGGCCTCGCGCAGGTGAATGGCTGCCGGGGCGAGACCGCCCGCGTCGAGGATATGCAGGCGCGCATCGATTACGACCTCGAGTACCTGCGGCACTGGTCGCCGCTGCTGGATTTCAAGATCCTGTTCCTGACGGCCGTGCGTCTGCTGCGCGACGAGAAGGCCTACTAGCGCCAACCCTGGCGTCCGCATCGACATTGTTACGGGGGCATCGTCCTTCTTCATGATCGCGCAAATCCTCAGAGACTTCGCGGCGCTGTTTGTGGTGACCGACCCGGCGGGGCTCGCTGGGCGGGGCCGGGACGGATCGCACGCGGCTTCGGGTGGCGAAGGCGGCACGGGCGGGCAGGGCGGCGCCGGGGGCGTGTACTCGCGCGCGAGTGACACGGGCCTGAGCCACTCCGGCACGACGCTGTGGCTCCTCGCCGTTATCGTGTTGGCTGGCGCGGTCGTGCGCTTCTGGGGGCTGGGCGCCGTTGGCCTCCATGGCGACGAAAAGACTATGGCGCTCCCTGTCATGAACCTCGTCGAGCATGGGTCGCCGCTCATGCCCAGCGGAATGTTTTATCCCCGTGCCGTGGCGCAGCTCTACTTCATGGCGGCATCCGTCCTCGCCTTCGGCCAGTCCGAGTGGGCACTGCGGTTGCCGTCAGCGCTGTGCGGAGTGTTGCTCATCGTTCTGGCCTGGAAGGTCGGCACTCGCTTTCTGACACCGCTTTGGAATCTCGCGTTCACAGCGGCGGTAGCGTTTTTACCGAGCTTCATCGAGGACGCCCAGACCGCACGCATGTATGTGTTTCTCGTGACCGCTGTCGCGGGCTATATGACGTTGGTTTTTGCGTGGGAGCGTAGCGGTCGTGTCGGCTACCTGGTCGCGGCGGTGGCCACACTGCTGGTCGGAATCCAATTTCACACTCTCGCCATCTTCGCGGCCTTCCTGGTGTTCCTGCCTGGACTCTTGCAGGGGGACTCGCGGAAGTTCTGGGCAGCCCTGCTGGCCTTTGCGGTGATCGTCGTCGGGTTCGAAGCGATCAACACCTTGATTGACCACGCTTATCCTCAGTCGGTTGAAAGTGACAACGGCCCCGTCGTGAATGGCCCGCACGCGGCGGTTATCCCGCACCTCAAGCATCTCTGGTTGCTGGCGGCGGCTTTGCCGGCGCTCGCACTTTCATTTTGGGTGGTGGCGCGGCGAGGCATCCTGGCGGGGCTCCTGCTCACGGCGGCCCTGGTCGCGGAGGTCGCACTGGCGTGGCATCTCGCGGCGCTGCTATTAGTCGCGGCGTTGGTCTGTGCGCGGCGCGTCGGGGTGTTGTCCTGGCCGCGGCTTGCACTATTCGCTGTCGCAAGCGCGGGTGTTGCGGTGGCGGAGGTTGTGTTTCTCGTAGGACACGCTGCGGGATCTGCCAAACAGATCGCGGGCGTCATGCTCGGATGGCCCAGCGTGTGGCCGTTCATCTCGATAGCGGACTACTCAGGCGTCGCGATTCTCGCCGTGGTGGGATCTCTCGCGTGCGGACTGTGGCTTCTCGCCCATCGCAGGCCCGCACCAGATCACGTCTTGTTGCTCGTGCTCGGGATGTGGGTACCGCTGCTCATGATCGGGTGCATGAAGTGGAATATCCCGTCGCGCTACGCGGCCGCGCAGATCATGCCGCTGCTGGTGGCGGCGTTTGCCGCAATGCAGTGGGCAGTGGGGGCGTGGGCGCTGCGTGTGTTGCGCCCGGTCGCGATTGGGGACACGCCGGGGTCGTCCATGAGTGACCAGCGCGCAGGCGTCCCGGTGATGCAGCCGGTTCGCAGCACGCTCACGGGCGTCGCGCCCGCCTGGATTGCTGGCGCGGCCGTATTAGCCTTCCTGCTGGTCGTCAATCCGATTCACGTCGCCGCGGCTGTGGAGTCCGGCTACGCCCATCATCCGGATCATAAAGGCGCCGCGGAATTCGTCGCCGGTCTTCATCCGGGACCGCAGGACATCATCGTGGCCGAAGATGTTCTTCAGCAGACGTACTACCTGGGTCACGTCGACTACTGGCTGGTGAACAAACAGGTCGCTGCTCCCTTCATGCACAGTGTGAACGGCCGTTGGCTGGACTTCTACACCGATACGCCTTTGATCGGCTCGGGTGTCGAGTTGGAGCGCCTGGTCGAAAAACAGAACCGTGGCGCGATTTACGTCATCGGCAGCGGTGAGAACCAGGAGGACGGGCGCAGCCTGATGCGGGCCTTCGGCATCTCCCAGGCATTGCAGTCGCCCCCGTTTCACCTCGTATTCCGCGGGCGCGACGGGTTCACCCTGGTCTGGAAAGTGGACGCCCCACCTCCAACCGTTGCCAGGGGCAGATGACCATGTCCGGCCTCGGCAACCGAGCGGCGATTCTGACCCTCTCCCGCCTGGCGAGCTACGGGCTCCAGCTGATCAGCCCGATCTTTCTGGTGCGTCTGCTTACGGTGGCGGATTTCGGCCGCTATCGCGAGTTCTTGCTGTACGCCGCGATTCTCCAGGCCTTCGCACAGTTCTCGATCAACGACAGCCTGTTGTACTGCGTGCCCGCCAATCCGCGCAGCCCGTGGCGACTGGCGCGGCAGACGGCGCTCCTCACTTTGTGCAGTAGTGTGTTGGTCGTCCTGGTGTTAATAGCCCTCGATAGCAGCAGCGGCGGCCGCCTCGTGAACGGTTACGTCGTGCCATTGGCGGCCTACACGCTGTTTTCGGTCAACCTGGATTTCTGGGAGTATTTCTGGCTTGCCAACGGCCGTGCCCAGCCTGTGTTTTTTTACTCCGCAGGGCGCCTCGCCGTGCGTGTCCTCGTCGTGGTCATAACCGCGAGCCTCACTCACGACTTCCACGCTGTCATCTGGGCGCTGGTGGCGCTCGAGGGTGCGCGACTCGTGGCTGCCGGGATTGCCATGCTCGTAGTCGACCGAAGCCGGCGGGAGCCGCCGCTCAGTGAGCCCTGGCGGGATCAGTTGCGCTTCTGCATCCCGTCCGGAACGGCCTCGCTGCTCGCGATGCTCAACAGGAACATCAGTAACGTCATCGTCGCACGCTCGCTCGGCGCGGTAGCCCTGGCGCAGTACGCGATCGGCCGGTTCGGTGAGCCGGTCGTCGCCACTGTCCGCAATTCCGTGTCGGCCGTGATCCTGCCCGAGATGGTGCGTAAGGATCGTGAGGGCTCTCAGCCAGGGACCGCGCGAGACACCTGCTTACTCGCGCGCGACGCGCGCTCGCAAGCGGCACAGCTAGGCACCGGCCCCTTAGCCCTTTGGCAGAAGGCCACGGTCGTCAACGCCATCATGTTGTTTCCGATCGTCGTGCTGGTGGCGCGCTATGCGCAGCCGCTCATCGTGATGGTATTCGGCTCGAGCTACCTGAGCGCGGCGCTCATCATGCAGATCTACATGCTCGTGGTCATTCGCGAGTGCTTCGATTTCGCGCCCGCCCTTCGAGCGCTCAATCGGACCCGCCCCCTCGTGGAGAGCAATGTCGCCGGCCTCCTGGCGTGCACGGTCGCCATGCTGTTACTGATCCCAGTTGCCGGGCTCGTGGGCGCCATGATCGCCTTCGTCATCGCCAGCTATGTCGACGTGACATGGCTCGGTTGGCGGACGCTGCAGGCATATGGTGTGCGCCTGAGAGAGTTGCTCCCTTGGTGGAGTATCGCGCGGACGGCCTCGGCGGCCGCCGTGGCAAGCGTCCTGATCGCCAACTCTGTGTGGACAGACGTTTTCGGACGGGCCGGAATCGTAGTGGCCGGTCTCGCCTACCTGGCAGCTTTCGCTCTCCTGCTGCAGGTGATGCGTATTCCCGAGGCTATGGTGCTGCAGGCGTGGGGCAAACGACTGGTGTTCCGCCGCGCCTCGCAAGCGCGTTCCTGAGAGGTCTGATCATGCGCTGGATGTTCGTGTTGTTGGTCACGCTGCTCATCACGAGTGACTTTCTCGGCCACAACCCCGGCCTGGGTCCCGGGCTGAGCGTTAAGAACGCCATGCTGTACGTGATCGCGATGGCGCTGATGTTCCGCATGGCTTTGTCGGGAAACTTCAAGCTGCGCCTGCCGGGGTTGCATATGGCCTGGGGCATGTGGATCGGCTATGCCATCCTGACTTTTTTCGCGGCGTGGCTGGTCATTCACTATCGCAGCTACGACGCGGTTCAGTCCGCCATCGCATTGAAGTCGGACATCATCGATTCGGCCATTTTCTGTTTCGTGGTCTTCTACGGTGTGCAGGACGAAAAGGATTATCGCACTGTCATGACCGCCCTCATGGCGGCGATCGGCATCTCGAGCGTGTTGACCCTCACGGACATGGTGGGTCTGACGGGACTCGGTACGAAGATTGGTGAGACCGGGGCGGAGGCCGATCGGGTGTTCGGTGCGTTCGGTCATGCGAATGAGACCGCCGCTCTGCTCGCTCTGATGTTGCCCGGCGTGATCGCGATGACCTCCTCGACGCGTGGATTCTGGCGCGTGTTCTGGCTCGGCTGCAGTGCTGCTACCGCTTCGGTTTTTATTTTGACAGTGTCGCGGGGCGCTTATGTCGGCGTTGCGCTCGGTTATCCGATCGCCGTCCTCATGTTCCGGCACCTGATTCCGCCGGGTCGCATCGCTACATGGGTTCTCGCGGGTATCGTGCTGGCGGTGATCGGCGCAGGAGTCATGAGTATCGCGGACCCGCGCGCCGCTGCCTCCATCGCGGACCGTGTGTTCGGCATCGGATCGATGGGTATGAGCGAAGCCTCATCGGGCCGCACCGACATCTGGATGCAGGCCATCAACGAGATGATGGCCAACCCTGTTACGCTGATCACGGGATTCGGCTGGAATGTCTATTCCACCATGCCGACCGTCTTCGCCATGCATAACACCTACCTCGATCAGTGGTTCAACCTCGGGCTGCTGGGGGTTGGGGTGTATGTCTTCATCATCTACCTGACGGTCAGGACCGCGAAGCAGGCGGCGGCACTGACGGTGGGCCCATTGCGTGCCGATCTGATTGCGTACGTGTTCGGTATGTTGGGGTTGTCCGTATCGGTATTCTTCGGCAACCTCTACACGTCAAAACCGTACATCTGGATGTATGTCGGCCTGGCGATGCGCGGCGCGATGTTCGTGTTCGATAAAGTGACCGCCACGGAGCGTGCGGCCGCGACTCCCGCGCCACGATTGGGAGTAGGGGTGTCGTTGCGGCGGGCCTAGGCCGCTGCCGCCGTTACAGTTTTCCTAACATGAGGAGGGCAAGGAATTTCAGGCGCTTGGTCTCGCGAGGTGCACGTGACGGCTCGGCCAGAAAACGGTACAGCCATTCGAGTCCACGCCGCTGCATCCATAGTGGCGCGCGCCGCTTCACGCCCGCGTAAATGTCGAACGATCCGCCGAGGCCCATGTAGAAGCCGGCGGGGTGCGCGGCGCGGAAGCGCTCGATGAGCAGTTCCTGTCGGGGAGAGCCCAATGCGACGAACACGAGAGAGGGTTTCGCCTTCTCGAGTTCGCGCACGAGAGCGTCCACATCGCGCGTGCCCTCGTACCCGTTGCGAGCGATCGAAACGATCACGTTGGGGAATTCGGCTTCGAGGCGGCGGAGAGTGGCGTTCAGGACCTCGGGTTTCGCCCCGATGAGTGCGACATTGATGGGCCGGCCGCGGGACTGGCGTAGTACTTCGAGCCAGAGGTCCGCTCCGGCAACCCTGGTGGAGCGGGCGCCCTTCAAGCGCATGGCAACAACGACGCCCGCGCCATCCGGATATCGGAGAGTGGCCCGCTCAACTGTTGCTCCCAGGTCACGATCTACCGCGCAGGTGATCACTTTTTCAGCATTGATGGCGATCGCGAATCCGCCGGCGCCGCTGCGCGCGTCCGCCAGGATGCGTTGCGCGCAAGCCTCGAGCGACTGGAAGGGGCTGACGGGGACCCCTCCCACGAAGCGCTCGTCGGCAAACGGACGGACCGTTTCTCTCATGCTCGCTCTCCACTCACGGCGGGTGCCGTGTTGGTTGATTAGCAAGTTTGCTTCCCGGGTCGCGTGTCGCTCTATGGCCGCATGTCTGTGATAACAGACATAAAATTTTCACTTTATGTTTGTAAATTAGACGTGCATCTATTGACGTTTGGTCGCTGGTGGGAACAATAGGGGCGAGGCCGATAGCTCGGCCCGACGTTGCAGACGTGCAATGCGGTCATCGAACCGCTGTGCGCCCACGGATTCGCACTCCGAGGTCACCACGAGAACCGCCGCGACGGCATGCGCCATGCGTGCCCTTTGGCCGGTCACCTGCAGCGCCTCATCGCACGACGCTTGCGTCGATTTGTCACCTGCCCGGGGGAAAAATGCTTTTTGATTCGATCAGAAAAGGAACGTTCGTCGCGGCCGCGACCGTCGCGCTCGCAGCCAGCACCACGTCTTTCGCCTGGAATCCGCCCAACTTTCCGCGTGTCGGGGGAATCCAGATCGGCAGCCCATTCAACTACCAGGATCCGACGTACGAGGCCAACCTGGCCAAGCAGAGCATCATGGTGCTCGCCGATTACCCGACCATGGCGCCGGGCGGCATGTCGATGCAACAGGCGGTGACCAACATCAAGGCGAAGAATCCCAACGCCCTGGTGTTCACTTATGTCAACGCCAACCAGCTGCGCCCCGACCAGGCGCTCGGGACCACCTCCTGGGGGCCCTATCGCTCCCAGATCAACAGCATGAAGTGGTGGTTGTACAAGGACAAGTCGCTGACGCAATTCGTCAATTCCGGCTTCGGCACGGCGGGTGACAACGCGATCAATATGACGCTGTTCACCCCGAAGGATTCCAGCGGTAACACCGCGATCGACTGGATGACCCGTTTTTTTGTCAACACGTATTCGAAGCCGGCGCCCGCCATCGACGGCTTCTTCATGGACAACGTGTTCTGGCGGCCGTACATCGACGGCGACTGGAATCGCGACGGTGTCGTCGACTCACAGACGAATCCGGCCGTGCAGACCTGGTTCCGCCAGGGCTATGCGCGCTATTTCTCCCTGGTGAAGACCCTCATGCCGGGCAAATACCAGTTGGGCAACATCGGCGACTGGGGTAATCCGAGCTCCACGCTCACCGAGTACCAGGGAATGGTCAACGGCGGTGTGCTCGAGGCCTTTATCGGCAAGTCCTGGTCGGTGGAGACCTGGTCCGGCTGGGCCAATATGCTGGCGCAGTATCGCAAGGTGATGAGCGCGAGCGCCGCTCCGAAACTGATCATCTTCAACCAGTGGGGCTCCTCCACCGACTACCAGGGAATGCGCTACGGCTTGGGGACGTGTCTGCTCGACGACGGCTACTACAGCTTTACCGATAACAATGCGGGTTATTACGGTGTGGTCTGGTTCGATGAGCTCGACCAGAGCCTCGGCGCCGGGCAGGCGAAGCCCACGGCTGCGTGGCAGAAAGGTGTCTGGCGCCGCGACTTCGACAACGGCATCGTGCTGGTGAATCCGAAGGGTAACGGTCCTCAGACCGTCACGCTCGAGACCTCTTACTTGAAGATCAAGGGAGCGCAGGATCCCGTGACCAACAACGGACAGAGTGTCACCACGGTTACGCTCAAGGATCGTGACGGAATCGTCCTGCTACGGCCGAACCCGGTCACCCGACCTGCGACGCCGACCGGCTTCTCCGTCGAGCACTAGCCTCAGCAGGCAGCCGCAGCACCAGGTCCGTTATTTCCGAGCCCTCATTGAGATGGGCGGTTGCAGTCAGCCGCCCGTCTTCTTCCAGGGTGAACACG
>DATBCZ010000170.1:0-18375 GCA_036270175.1 Steroidobacteraceae bacterium
GGCCAGAGGTCCGATCCGGACCGCGTCGACGCCCGACTCCACGAGGCTTTGATAGGCCGCGCTGAGCCATGTCTCACCGGAACCGCGTAACTGCGGCTCTCTGGACTCCGACACACGCATCGAAAATCTCCCACACTAACGGACTGTACGTCCTTGTAAATCTTACTCAACGAGAGAGTACAGTGAGTCAGGCACGATAGCCAACTGTCGGATCGGAAGCTCCGGTTCGGTTGTCACCGGGAAGCGTTCCTCGGGCATCTCAGCCGATTCAGGAACGGTCCGTATCGGTATGCACGGCACCTGCTCCGCTACTATCAGGCGCTCCGGGCCTTCCCTCGCAGCGTGGACGCAAAGCTAATCAACTCGCGGAGCCAATGGCTTGAATGCCCGGCTGCCAAACCCCCATCGGCCCGCTCGGCGGGCTCTCGTCGCTGGATACGGCGCTAGACGCCGGGTACTATTCGCAGATCGCGAATCACACCGTCGCCCAATGCCACTAGCGCCGCCTTGTAGGCGGGGCTGTCGTGAGTTGCGAGCGCCTGCTCCACGGAATCAAACTCTATCACGACGATACGTTCCAGCTTGCCGTGCTCGTAGGCTTGCGTTGCGACCGCCCGGGCCAGGAAGCGACCACCGCCGGCTTCTATCGCCGGGCCGGCGAGCTTCGCGTAGGCCGCGAGTTTCTGCGGGTCGATGACTTCGTGATAGCAGCTGATCCAGTAGGCTTTGGACACAGGACGTCCTCGTTGAGAAATAAACTCGATTGTAGCGCTTTCAATGCGCGCCAGCAGGCGGATTCACGGCGGGCGCCGCCGCAAACGTCAGTCGTTTGCGCATTTCCGCCTGCACGAGTACGAAGCTGAGCACGGCCTGCACCAGTACGGTAACTACCGAGATGACCCACACCTCGCGCAGCGTGAATCCTGGCTGCCGCGACAGCCAGACCGCGGGAATCGAGAAGATCACCAGCCGGCTGACTCCGCTCAACAGCGCCGGCCACGTGTTACCCATCGCCTGGAACATGCCTGAGCAGGTGAAAATAATGCCGGTCCCGATAAAGTTCCAGGAAATGATGCGGAGGAAATCCGTGCCCACGGTGATGACCTGCGGCTCGCGTGAGAAGGCCGCGATGAGCGCAGCGGGCGCGATCTGACACAGCACCAGGATGATCACCATGATGGCGGATTCGAGCAGCAGGGCGGCGCGGAGCGTCGCGCGGACCCGCTCCGCATTGTGCGCCCCAAAGTTCTGTCCTGCGACGGGCGCGGCGGAGAACGCTACCGCCATCGCAGGCAGGAAAATCGATTGCATCACTCGTGAGCCGATCCCGTAGCCTGCCTGCGCGTCGGAGCCGAAGTCGCGAATGAGCCAGTACGTGAGGCCCATGAGTATGAACATCAGAAAAAACTCGCCGCCGGCCGGCAGGCCGATGTTGAGAATGCGCTTCCAGAAGATGAGCTGGGGACGCCATTGCTCACTGTTGAATGTCACATACTTTTCGAGCTTCTCGAAGTACCATGTCAGCATGGCCACTCCGGAGACAATAGCCAGGGTGCTGGCGAGGCCGGCGCCGGCGACTCCGAGCGGATGTCCCGTCCCCCAACCTGCTATGAGCACCGGCGCCAGCACCACGTTGAGCAGCACTGTCAGGAGTTGTACGGTCATCGTCGGCCGCACGATGCCCGTACCGCGCAGCGCCGCCCCCATCGACACCATGGCGAACTGCAATGCGAGACCCGGCATGAACCAGTAAAGATAAGTGATACCTGCCTGCCGCGTACCCGCGTCAGCGCCGACCAGATTCAGATAGGGGCGTGTCAGTAGATAGCCCGCTACCAGCACGAAGACACCCACCAGTGCCGAAAGCGTAATGGACTGGTTGAACACGAGATTGGCGTCGCTCTGATCCTTGCGTCCCGCGGCGTGGGAGATCAGCGCCCCGGTGCCGACATTCAGGATCTGCGTGAGTGCCAGTATGACGAATGTGATGTTACCCGCTGCGCTGACCCCGGCGATGGCTTGCGGGCCGAGGCCCGATACAAAGTAGAGGTCAACGAGATAGTAAAGGGTTTGCCCAACCATGCCGATGACCATCACAGCGGCCATCTGCAGAATGTGGCTGACGATCGACCCTTGCGTCAGATCTTTCATAGCGCGGCACCGAAAGTCAGTCTGGAGAAGTCCAGGCGCAGCGAGCGCTCCCTGGTAACAGTGGAATAGTATGCACCGACCGCGATGCACCGAAAGCGGATTCGAGGCCTATGAACGTGCATCCGGGCGGTTGAAAGTTCGTTGTCCACAATGTGGACGTCGGTGTCTGAATTTCCACGGCCTGCGGATTATCGGCGCGCACCGAGTCGCGCGAGCATGGCTGAAAGGTCCTCAGGGCTGATGTAGAAATGCTCGCACACGCGGCCCCATAACATCGCAGTCGGCACGTTACGATCGCCGCGCTCTTTCTGCGTCTCGTGAAGGACGTATAAAACCACCCGCTCCTGGCGGGTCAACCCGTCGCGGACATCGGGTATTTTGTCGTAGGGTTCCATTGGGGCAATTACGGCTCGCTCTCAGCGAGCTGTACGCGAGCCTCGGGCGTCAGTAGATCCTGAGTCTCCGGGTGTCTTTTCATGTAAGCCGCAAAAAAGGTGCACTTGGGGACTACGCGTAAGCCTCGCTCACGCGCGGCGGCGAGGGCCGTTTTCGCCAGTTCGTTCGCGATACCCTTGCCACGCAGTGACTCGGGAACGCGCGTATGCGTAAAAGTGATGACGCCGGGTGCTGTCTCATACATCGCGACGGCGGTGTGACCGTCGATGACGGCCTCAAACCTGTTCGCGTGTGGATTGTCTCGAACCGTGATGGTCTCACTCATGTCTTGGACGCTCCTTTGCCGGGTGCGGATGTTGCGGATGTCGTTAGCGATTGCCCCAGGGATAGAATGTCACAATGGTCATCCGCGTGTTCACTGGGCGGGGCGCAGCGTGCAGATCACGAGCTCGGGATCGGCATTGATTCTCACCGGTATGCTGCTGCAGCCAACGCCACGGCTGACGATGAGTGGGCCGTTGCCGGGGATTTCGAACCGGCCCCGCGCATGGGTGCGCGACAGCGGGCCGCCGGCGCTGATGATCGGAGTTCCGTCGCGGAGCGCGATCTGGCCTCCGTGAGTGTGCCCGGCGAAGCCAACATCGAATTGTTCATTGTCGAGCAGCAGGAGACCATCCGGCGAGTGGGTGAGGAAGATTCTGACCGGGTTGGCGTTTGCGAATGCCCTGGCGACGTCAGCACGCCCGGTCCACGGGTCATCGATTCCACAGATGGAAACGCAATCGAAGGGCGGAAGGAGCGGGAAGCCCTGGTTGACGAGCACCTCGACACCGGCGGAGGCGAGCTGGCGCGTGATGTATTCGTCGTCGCTCCACAAGTCATGATTTCCCAGCACTGCGTATTTACCCAGCGGCGGATTGCACCTCGAAAGGACTTCGATGAGGACATCCACATCCCGTGCCTTACATGACACGAAGTCTCCGCCCAGCAGAATGACATCGGGCCGACGTCGAATGAGTTCGTCGATGACAGTGGCGAACAGCTCCGGGTGAGTGGACGGTCCCGCATGAAAGTCGGAGGCAAATGCGAGCGTCAAGGGTGCGGGCAGCCCCTTCTTCTTGGCGACCTGAATTTCATGCGTGGTGACGCCGAATTTGCCGTGGAGTCCAAAACGGTAGCTCCATCTGGCGACAAAACCGTTCAGGAGCGCGGCATCCACCGTGGCCATTGCGAATCGCCGTGTGGGTGAATTGTGTCTGCCGCGACCTGCACTCATCTCGAAAACACCTGCGGATCTGGCCCGTCTTGCTGTCACAGTCTATCGCGTCCAGACTTCAGGGACTTCAAAGCGCGGGGAATCCAAGCGTGAGCGGCCACATCAGAATCGGAGTCGGCGGGTGGACCTACGAGCCCTGGCGGGGCACGTTCTATCCGGAAGCGCTCGCGCAGAAGCGGGAACTCGAATATGCCGCGGGAAAACTCACTTCGATCGAGGTGAATGGCACTTTCTACGGTGCGCAGAAGCCCGAAACGTTCGCGCGCTGGCGTGACGAGACACCAGACGGATTCGTATTCGCGCTGAAGGCGCCCCGCTATGCCACCCATCGCCGCACGCTGGCGGAAGCGGGGCCGACGATCGAGCGCTTTCTCAACGGGGGTGTTCTGGAGTTGAAGGATAAGCTTGGGCCCATCAACTGGCAGTTGATGCCCACCACTAAATTCGACGCGGCGGATTTCGAGGCCTTCCTGAAGCTGCTTCCCCAGAAGGTTGCAGGCCGTGCGATCCGCCATGCGGTGGAAGTGCGTCACGACAGCTTTCGAGTGGCTGAGCTCGTCGAGATGGCGCGTCACTACGGTGTTGCGATTGTGGTCGCCGGGGATTCTGAGTATCCGCGGATCGCGGACATCACCGCTCCGTTTGTATATGCACGCATCATGGGGACGAAGTCCGATGAACCTCTGGGGTATTCACGAGCCGCGCTCGACCTGTGGGCGAAACGGGCTGAGCACTGGGCTCGCGGTCGTACACCCGAGGACCTGGAAACCCTCGCCCCTCTGGAGGGCGCGCGGGAAGATCGCGACGTTTATCTATACGTGATCAGCGGCCACAAAGTGGCCAACCCGGCCGCCGCGCGGGCATTGATCGAGCGTATCGAATGACGCATGCTCGATGGACCGGGATGATCACCGGAATCGCGCGCCTGGAGGAAGTAAAGTGGATATCCTGAACCTCGTCGGCCAGATCGTTCGCGACCTGCTGATCTTTGTCGGAGCCTGCTTTGCGCTGCTCGTCGTACTGTTGATCGTAGTTGCGCGGATGCCCAGGGAAAACCCACTGCGGCAACTCCTGGGCGAGTTGTGCAGGCATGTTGCGGTCACGTTAGCCGCCGGCGCAGTCGCGATTCCGATCGAGCCCATTCCCGGACTGGATGTGGCTTATGACACGGTGGTGCCGATCGCTCTTTTGTATTTCTGGATCAAATTCGCGTGGCGGGTCGTCGGCATCGTCGGACAGCGCGCACTGCCCCCGCCGTCACCGCCGCCGCGGGGGTAGGGTTTCGAACCTCCCTCGATCATTGCGATCTCCGCTGTGTGAGAGCAGTGAACTGCATGGCCAGCCGCGCAACCAGGAGCTTCGCCAGAAATTTGCGGGACCACTTCGGGTAGCTGGGCGCGTCGTTGGGAATCTCGCCGGCCGCGCGCCTGAACTTCGTGCACAGACGCATTTGTACCGGCGGGGCCGCTCCCTGCAGCCGCGCTCTATAGACATCGACCCAGTGTTTGCTGTCATCGAAATTCAGGAACATCGCTGAATTGCAACAGGTGGCGAACACGCGGTTCGTGACCGATTCCGCCCGGATCTTGTGGCTCTTCAGGAGAGTCGCTCCCCGCGAGCAGCGGATGCGGTCCTTCCGGTAGACGATGTAGGCGGTGCCCCCGTCGGGGTCCAAAACGGGCGCCGCATTCGGTAAGGACTCGATGTGGCGCGATCCTTTCTGACAGTCGTCGCAGTAACAGACAACACTCGTGATCGGCATGCCGCTCACTTCGAGCTCGACGCTGCCACAGGCGCAGGCGGCGATCGTGCGGTTTTGAGGTGATGCGGACGTCATTCGTGTACTCCAGTGTGCCGGCCGTCAAGTTGAGTCAGACGCTGTCGAAGGAACCGAAGCTCGGCGGGCTGGCCCCTCGTGAGGCGTCACGTGCGCCTCGGCCGCCACGGCTATTTCTTGGCCGCCTGCGCTTTCAGCTACTCCGCGTACGCCTTCGCCTCGACGCCCTGGCTGGTGAGATGCAATAGTATTGCGTCACTGACCTGGGCGTCACTGACCTGGGGAACGTAGCGCCCCAGCCCGAAATCGGAGCGTTTCTAGGATCGTATTCCAGCGTGCCGTGGCCCTGCGCGAATTGCGCGGCCGGGCTGGAGAAGCCGAGGTGATTCCAGCGAAAAACTCCCTGGGTGTCCGGCTCGAGGGTGTAGGTGGTGGCGAAAAGGGAGGAAGAGGCTCTCGCTTCGGCGCCTGCCTGGGGACGACGCCAGGCAGCCCGAGTACCTAGCGACGGTACCGAGGCTCGTCGCGAAACAGTTGCAGGCGGCAATTCACTGAGGTCTCGAGGCGCTTACATGTCAACGGCAGCTATTGTCATCGTCGTCGTCCTGGTCGTGATCGTGGGCGGGGTGTTGAGTCTGCGCAGCAGCGCTAAAAGCGGCATGCCCGCCAAAGATGTGTTGGATCGGGCCGCCCGCCGTGCCCGCGAGCTCGCTGCAAAGGACGAGAATGGTGGCGACTGACCCGCTGTGTCAGAGACTGACGGGCGCCGTCAGAGCCTGCCCCGGACCGTCCATTCCTGACGGCGGAATTCCGGAATCCCTTCCCGTGCAGCGCCGTTGCGTGGGGTGAATTTTCGTTAATCCGCGCTGTGCCACCCAGAAACACTGTGATCCCTTTCACCTAAAGCGGCCGAACTGCTATCTTCTGCACCGGCTCATCCGGTACGATTTTTCTGGTATGGGATTTGGAGAAAACCCGCCTCATGTGGCTTGATTGGTTCAGCTCACGGATCGCCACCGACGTCGGAAACTCCCTGGCGGACCACTTCATGGCGTCGGCCACTGCGATGAAGGGACGTCGGGCGCCCCGACCTGGGGAGCAAGCCCAGGCAATCCAGTCCCTGCTCGCACGAGTTGACAGCGAGGCGCGGCCCCTGCGGTTGGGCATGTTTCGCAAAGCGAAGTTGGCGAACAGCTTCAAATGGCGCCTGCTCGATCGTGGTACGGACCCGGCGCTGGTGGACGAGCTGACCCGGATGTTGCTGTTACGACTGTCCTGAACGGCCACCTGTCTAAATCCAACTTATGTGGCTGGATCGACTCAACTCACGGATAGCCGCCGACCTTGGCAACTCGCTGGCGGACCAATTCCTGGCGGCGGCCGCCTCGCTGAGCGACCGTCGGGCGACCCGATCCGCGCAGCAACGCAAGGCAATCCAGTCCTTCCTGGCGCGGGTTGACAGTGAGGCGCGGCCGTTACGGTTGGGCATGTTTCGCAGAGCGAAGCTCGCGAGCAGCTTCAAAGGGCGCCTGCTCAATGGTGGTGCGGATCCCGCACTGGCGGACGAACTGGCTCAGATGTTGCAGTTGCGACTCGCCGCGGATGTGGTCGACGCAGCGGACGCCGGGCCGGAGGCACGGCACGATCCCTTGCCGGAAAATCCCCCGGGCACCGGCTCGGTGGGGGCGCTTCTAGCGCAGGCTGAAGCCGCCGTCGCCCGGGGCGATCACGTCGAAGTGATCGATCGCTACCAGGATCTGTTGAAACTCAAGCCACGCCACCTGCTCGCGCGCAACAATCTGGGTGTGGCACTGTGGAAGGTGGGCCGCTACCGGGACGCCTTGGAACAGTTGCGTCGCGCGGCCGGCATACAGCCCACTTATGCCGATGCGCAGTTCAATCTTGGTACCTTGCTGCGCCTCACCGGCCAGGTTGCCGAATCCGAAATGCCGTTGCGGCGTGCGGTGAAGTTGAATCCGAAGCGGGATGACGCCCAGGCGAGTCTGGGATTGACGCTCGTTATGTTGGGACGTTTGAGCGATGCCCGGGAGTGTTTCGAGAAGGCGCTCAAAATAACACCCCGTCATGCCGCTGCGACGCTCGGGCTCGGTAAGGTCGCCAGTCTCGAGGGCCGCTTCGAGGAAGCTGAGGCCCTGTACAGAGGTGCTCTGGCCGTGGACGCCAACCTGCCGAGCGCATGGGCGTCACTGGGCGAACTTCGCAGGATGGGCGCAGCCGATGCCGCGTGGCTGAAAAATGCGGAGAAGATTGCCGAAAGTGGGATCGCGTCTCTCGATGAGGCTAATCTGCGCTTTGCCATCGGTAAGTATTGCGACGATACCGGCGACTTCGAGCGTGCGTTTCGCAGCTACCAGCGCGCGAATGAGTTACAGAAGGTGGTCGCCGAGCGCTATGACACGGAGGCGCGGGTGCGCTTCGTCGACGACACGATTCACGCCTATACACGGGAAGCCATCACCGCGAACGAGCCAGGGCGCTCCGAGTCGGTGAAGCCGGTTTTCGTGGTTGGCATGATGCGTTCGGGTACCTCGCTGGTCGAGCAGATCATCGCGGCGCACCCGGCCGTGCACGGCGCGGGAGAGTTGCAGTTCTGGAGCGACGCGGCACGCAAGCACGAGGCACTCGTCCGGAATCGATTGCCTGGCGAAGCTCTCAGGAAAAAGCTGGCGCAGGGTTATCTTAGCGTGCTGGACGGACTCTCTTCGAGCGCGCAGCGGGTCGTGGACAAGTCGACATACAACTCGGACCACCTGGGTCTCATACACTCGGTGCTGCCGAACGCGCGCATGATTTACGTGCAGCGCGACCCGATTGACACATGCCTGTCGTGTTATTTCACGCAGTTGTCCGCGGCGCATAATTTCACATGGGACCTGGCGGATCTGGCGCACTACTACCGGGAGCATCGGCGCCTGGTCGAGCATTGGCGCAGCGTGTTGCCCGCAGGCACCCTGCTGGACGTGCCCTACGCCGAGCTGGTCGACGACCAGGAGAGATGGACCCGCAAGATCCTGGACTTTCTCGGCCTCGAGTGGGATGAGCGCTGCCTGGAGTTCCATACGGCGGAGCGTCCGGTGATGACCGCGAGTTTCTGGCAAGTGCGACAGAAGATGTACAACCGCTCGGTCGGACGCTGGCGTCGCTACGAGAAGTACATCGGCCCCCTGCGCGAATTGCGCGAGAAGGCCTGAGGGTAATCGGGGCTGCCGAACCTCCGCGCCCCGGGCGTGTTATCGGAACAGGCCCTTGAGCTTATCCTGGAGTTTCTGCTGGATCTCGCCCTTGTGCTGGTCGATCTCCTGCTGGACTCTCGCTTTGGCCAACGCCTCCAGATCCGGGCGCACGTTAGGACTGGTCGTCGTGCCGGTGATGTTGAGAGGGATGTCCGCTAGAGTTTTGCCGGCCGCGCCCGCCGCAGTGGGCGCTTCCTTGAGGATTGTCGCCTTCACCCGATAGTCGATCGCGTTGGTGACCAGGTTGGTGGTGCCCTGGCCCGAGACGCGCAGGTTTTGCGAGGCGATATTCAAATCCTTCGTCGTCGCGACCCCGTTGACGATATCGGCGGAAGCCTTGAAGGCATCGAACTTGGTGCGACCGCTGCTGTTGCCTGTGGGTAACGACTGCTTTTGCGCGAGGGCCATGGCGCGATTGATCTCGAACCACAGGTCGACGCCCTCGATGGCCCCGTTGTCCACGTTGGCGGCGATGTGGCCGTTCAGAGTTTTCATGAGCGCATCCCCGGCGAGGCCATGCGCGGTCAGATTGGTGGTGACCGTGCCATGACCGGAAATCCGTTGTGATTTCGCGAAGTCCTTGAGCAGAGCGGCTATGTCGATCGAGGTCATGCTCTGATCGATCTTCAACGCCGCGACCGCGCCACGGTCGTCCAGTGTGATGTCGCCGGAATACCCCCCGCCGTATAACTTCGCCG
This sequence comes from Steroidobacteraceae bacterium, assembly GCA_036270175.1. GTDB lineage: Bacteria > Pseudomonadota > Gammaproteobacteria > Steroidobacterales > Steroidobacteraceae > 13-2-20CM-66-19. The sequence continues at coordinate 9,553 of DATBCZ010000170.1, forward strand.
TCGCCGGCGCGATATGCGTTACCCCGTCCATCGCCGTCAGCACCACGTGCACCTGCGTGAGTGTGAGGTTTGAAACCGTCGCGCTGCCGATCGTCAGGCTGCCGTCCATTAGCAGTGTTTTGAAGGGGTCACTGGCTGGCGGCTCGGTGGCCTTTGCGGCTGGCCTGGCGACCGGCTGGGCGGTCGCCTCCTCGGGGCTGCGGTATCGATCCAGGTTGATGTGATCCAGCGTGAGGTCGAAGCGCATGGCCTTGGTGTCGAGATGGGTGATGGCCGCTTTGCCATGCAGCCCGGTGTCGTCCAGTTGGACATCGAGATCGTTCACCGCCAGGGCGTTGGCCCCATAGGTAAAGTCGCCTCGGGCGGAGAGCTTCGTGAGCGCCTTGGGGTCGCGCGTCTTGGGCGCGGTGATGCCCAATTGATTCATGAGGTCACGCAGCGCGAGCGGATCGAGCTTGAAAGCCCCTGTGAAAGCGGGCGCAGCGACGATCCGGCTGCCCCGCAGGCTGCCGGCGAGACTGGCGGAGGCGAGCTGCGCTTTGAAGTTGGGAGCGCTCAGAGTCTGTGCATTGAGATCGGCACTCAGCACCGCCGCGGAGAATTTATAGGACACCGCGGCCGCCGCCGGCGCGGGTTTCATGGTGCCGTCCAACTCCAGGGCGGTGATGCCGTACTGCTTCTTTTCCGGGTCGAGTGTCAGGTCGAACTGGGCGGTGAGCGCGATCGGCTGCGCCCCCTGGCTCGGTGTCAGAGCAACTGTCAGCTTTACGGGCGTCGGGGTGCCGGAAGTCAGATGCCCCAATTCAAAGTTCAGACGATCGGCCACCATGTCCTGGTAGCTCACACGGCTGTCTTTGATTTCGACACCACCGAGATCCGGCAGACTGCCGCTGCCGGAGCTGGAGTTCCGGGTGGACTCGGGTGTCCCATTCCGGTTGCCGAAATCCTGCCAGTTGCCGCGGCCCGCGGCGTTCTTCAGCAGGCGCAGGTCGAGGCCATCGATCTCGATGCGGCCGATTTCCAATTCCTTGCGCAGGAGGGGCAGCAGCTTCACCCGCAGGGCCACATGTTGCACGGCAGCGAACGGCTGAGCGCTGAACCCCGGCGGATTGCCCAGGCTGGCGGGGCCGAGCTCGAGTGCGATCCACGGGAAGACCGAGAGCTTCATCTGGCCGGATAGCGTGAGCTCGCGGCCTGTGGAGCTCTTCACGGCCCGGGCAATGCGGTCCTTGTAGTCGTTTGGGTCGACGAACAGCCGTACACCGATCAACACGACGATAATCAGGGCGACCACGCTGCCCAATACGATTCCAACGAGTTTCACGGCGCGCATTTTGGCCACCCCATCGAAAACCGGACCGCCATATTAGCCCAGACGATGGGCGCTCACCGAGGTGCGATCAATACCTGCGCTCGCGCTATGGCAGGGCGCATGTCGCGCTGATAGTTCCACCTCACGCTGTGCAAACGCACCAGCAAGGCTCGAACGAATCGATCCTGGCGGAGCCGCGCCTGCGGCACCGGAACACCGTGATTGAGAATCGCAAAGTACACCGTGCCGCGATCGGTCGTCGGAATCGCGCCAATCAACGCGCTCGCGCCATAGTCGCCGAAGGTTCCGGTTTTCCCCACCACGTGACCCGCTTCTCCCGGTCCGTTCAACCGGTCCCGTAAGGTGCCCTCGTCGACGCCGGAAACCGGCAGCATGTCAGGCAGCGTGTGTCCGCTGGCGGCGAGCTCCCCTTCGAGGGCACGCAGGAGTTTTACCGCCGCACGCGGACTCAGCCGATTGCTGGGGTCGGTGCCCGCTCCGTCGCCGAGGATGATCTCGGAGCTCATCTCCGGGGGCACCGCGCCGCGCGCCAGGGATTCAACAGCCGCGGCCCCTCCCGCCGCATCCGCGAACGGTCTGATGATGTTGTTGGAATAGTCGTTCAGGGCTTTTGTCAGCGAGAGCAGCGGCTGCGAGCGATGCACGACCAACGTCTGGCCATCGCCGAGCGAGATGACGCGCAGCCCCTGGATTGTGCCAGTCAACTCCGTCCGGGGCGTAAACGGAATTCCCGGGCGTGCAGAGGAATTGACATCCGACGCCGTGGCGCTGGAGCTCTCGAGAGCGCGCACCGCGGTCCACGCCGCGGGGGGTGTAAGTCCGGACAATGCCCGCTGGAGCAAGGTGGCATCACTGTCACTTTGCCAATCGAATGTCAACGCGCTACGGGTGCGAAGCGCGCCCATTACTCGCTGGATGCCGAGCTGTTTGAGCCGCTCGGCGACGAGCAATGCATCCTCGTCGACCAGGGCCGGATCGCCGTCACTGGTAACGGACAGGTCGCCGTAGAGCGTGCCGTCCACGATTCGGCCGCTGCCGGCAAAAGTGGTCACGAAGCGATGCTCGGGGCCTAACTTGCGCAATAGGGCGAGCGCCGTCGGCACCTTCGAGACGGATGCCGGGTGAACCGGTTTGTCCGCGGCCTGTGCCACGAGCACGGTGCCTTTCGTGGTCTCTACATAAACGCCCTGGTCGGCACCCAATATTGAGCGGGCTGCCGCCGTTAGGCCGGCCAGCTCCTCGCCCGAAGCTACCGGGACCGCGAGCAATCCCAGGGCCGCAATGATTACAGAACGCAAAAATCCTCCGCCGCGCAAAGTGAACGCGCCCGCGGATACTTCCGGGTCGCAGCCCTCATCATACTGAAGTTGGCATGGGGTTTGCTTTTTTCCCGCGCACGCCGCGCCGTACTGGAGCGGCGGCATTCAACGGGGTAAGGCATTCGACAAAATGGGTAGCGTACTGACACGGCTCTTGCAACACTATCGCCACCTCGAAGGTTCGTGCGACCTCCGGGTGTCCACGAAAGTGAACACTTGCCCCCGGCGATGCGACGGACTCATGTGCGGCGGACGGCGCCGCGTGACCACGGCCTTTGCGGCGGGAACCCTGAAACAGATCGCGAAGGGTAGGCTGGCTCCCTGACCGGGAGTGGCAATTAACATGGAGCCGCGTATCAATCGGAGGCTGCTTCTGTCGCTGGCGGTGCTCTCGCTACTGGTGTCGAGCGAGGTGCTCGGAGCACAGCTGACACCCTTGCTCTACCGAGGCCAGCTCGGTGCGGTTTTGAAAGACGCGAGTCTGCCGCCCACGCTACGCAAGGATCTCATGAGCGGGCTCACTAACAGGATAGTGATCCGGGTGACGCTGCTGAACCCGACGCAGGTCATTGCGCAGAAGCTCGTCGGCATTACCGTAAAGTACGACCTCTGGGAGGAGACATTCGAGGTGAAAGTGTCGGTCGACGATGCGCCGGTTTCGGTGGGGACCTGTCAGAGCGTGGCTGAAGTCATCGCGATGCTCACCGACCTCAACCTGCCAGGCCTCTTTGCTGTCGATCCGGCGACCGCGGGCAAGAGCAGCACGCTCACCGCGGAGATACTCTTCGATCCCATCGAAAAAGCGCGGCTGGAAGAAATCCGCAAGTGGGTTGCCGAGAACGACCGGCCCGCTGCGCAGGATGCCACCAGTGTCGGCTCCGGACTGCCTGCGCCGCGCTCCACGAGCGCGCGCCTGTTCAATAAGATATTCGAGCAATACGCGGCGGGCGCTTCGGTCGCCGCGGCTTGGCAGCAAACCGTGTCATCTGAACCCTTCAAGCTGACAGAGTTGCGCGATGCGCCTTAGCCCAATGGACAATGGCGGCATCCGGGCGCCTCTTTTCCTGACCATTCTCGTCATGGCGGTCGTGCCCCTGTGCGCGGCGTTCTATCTGCTCGATCGCGCGGTCGCGACCAGTCTGGATCTCGGCTTCAATGGCTCTGTCATGCGTGCGCTGGAGGACAGCTCGCACAATCTCAAGGCCCTGAAGCGGCTCGATCCGCAACAACAGGAACAGTACCGGGAAGAATTCGAGGCGGTCGAGCGTCTGCAACGCGTGTATTCGGACCCCGGCACGCTCAAGTCCGAAGTGTTGGATTCCCTGCGGATTTATTTTGGCCTCGGCCTGGTAGCTGCCGTACTGCTGTCGATGCTGTTCGCGATGTTATTGAGTCGCCGGATCGCGCGCCTGTATGAAAAGACGTTCGATGAGCTCATCCGGCACCGGCAGAAGGTGCGCTATTTGGAAGAGATGGCGTCCTGGCAGGACCTGGCCCGCATGCTGGCCCACGAGATCAAAAATCCGCTCACGCCCATCGAGGTGCTCGTGACATCGCTGTCCAAAGCCTACTCGAGCAAGAGCGGCCCGGAGTTTCGCGACCTGTTGGACCAGGCGCAGACCATGATTGTCGAGGAAATCGGCTATCTGAAGAACACCGTCAACAAGTTCGGCGAGTTCGCGCGGTTGCCTTCAGCGCAGCTCGTGGAGGAGGATGTCTCGAGCGCGGTTGCGAAGGTGATCAGGGCGGTGGCGGCGAGTTTCGACACCGCCGAGCTGCGCACCAGCGAGCAACCGGCGCCACTGCGGGCGCGGGCACGGCTCGACGTCGCATTGTTCAGGCAGGTTCTGACGAACATCGTGCGCAACGGTGTCGAGGCGAATCCAGATCGGCGGGTGAACTTCGACATCCAGCTGGTCGCCACGGAGGATTCGCTCGTACTCTCGATTGCCAACGATGGGCAACTGGTCCCCGGAGACCTCGTCGCGCGCATGTTCGACCCGTACGTATCGGGGAAGAGCAACAAGGAGAACATGGGCCTGGGACTGGCGATCGTGAAGAAGATCGTAATCGAGCACGGCGGCGAAATTAGCTATCGGGAGAGTGACGGCCGGCCGACCTTCATCATCGTACTGCCGCGGGTGTCGCCGTGACCGAGCCCGCGAGTCGCCCAACGGTTCTGGTTCTCGACGACGAGAAGAACATCCGCAGGTCCATCGAGCTCGCCCTCGAGCAGGAAGGATTTCAGGTCATCACAGCGCCCGACGTATCGAGCGCTCTGCGCGCGCTTCACGAGCGGATAGTCGAAGTGCTCATTATCGACATCCAGCTGGGCGAGATTGACGGCATCACGTTTTTTCGCAAGACCCAGGCCGACGGGTTCTCGATTCCCGCGATTTTCATTTCCGGTCACGCGACGCTGACGCAGGCGGCCCTGGCGGTGAAGAGCGGCGGATTCGATTTCATTGAGAAGCCTTTCAGTGCCGAGAAGATCGTGGTTACGGTGCGGCGCTGTCTCGAGATGTCGGCAATCAAGGAGCGCTTGCGGCTGGCCGACGTACACGCGGGTCCGTCGGATATCGTGGGAGAGTCGCGTGCGGTAAAGCAAGTCGTCGCAGCCGCCGTGAAGGTCGCGAGAACGCAGGCGAGTGTGTTGATCGTTGGCGAAAGTGGTACGGGCAAGGAGCTCGTGGCCGGAGCGATCCACGCGCAAAGCCAACGCGGCGATGGCCCGATGGTCAAGGTCAACTGCTCGGCGATTCCGGATGCATTGCTGGAAAGTGAGCTGTTTGGTTATGAGAAGGGCGCCTTCACCGGCGCCGTGGCCAACAAGAAGGGATTGTTCGAGATCGCGCACCGGGGCACGATTTTTCTGGATGAGGTCGCCGACCTGTCGCTGCCGGCGCAGGCCAAGATTCTGCGCGTGCTCCAGAGTGGCGAGATTCAGAAAGTGGGGGCACAGCAGGCGGTGCAGGTCGATGTCAGGGTGCTTTCGGGCACACACAAGGACCTGAAAGAGGCGGTCGCGGCGGGTCGGTTTCGCGAGGACCTGTTTTACCGGCTGAACGTTGTGCCGATCAGAGTGCCCGCCCTGCGTGAGCGGCCGGAGGATATTCCCCTGCTGGTCAGCTTTTTCGCGCAGCGGATCTGCGCAAAGAACCACCTCAAGCCCAAGACGCTCGAGGAAGATGTCATCTGGGAGTTGCAGCGTTACCGCTGGCCGGGGAACGTGCGCGAGCTGCAAAACGTACTCGAGCGCATGCTCATCATGAGCGGTGAGCAGGTGTCGGTGCGCGATCTGCCGGAGGAGCTGCTGCAGGATGATCCGGCCGATCGCGGTAAGGTATCGGCGCTCAAGGAATTCCGCGATCTGGCCGAGCGCGAGTTCGTCATCGGCGCGCTGAAGCGTAACAACGGCAACGTGAGCCAGTCGGCGCTCGAGCTCGGCGTGCGGCGAACCTATCTCCACCGCCGTATGGCCGTGCTGAAAATCAATAAGAAAGACTACTTCGTGTGACGGTACGATGAGCGCGGTTGCGTGAGGAGAGTGCAGTGTCAGAGCCCATCCGAAGAGTCGTCACCGGTCATGACAAAAGGGGCAAGTCAGTCGTGTTGTCCGATGGCGCACCGCCGCAGCACCATCCGATGCAGGGTACCGCCGTCGGCGCGGATTTTTTCGAGATGTGGAATGTTCCAACGGCGGTTCCGCAGCTTACGTCCGTCGAGGCTCGGGAGCCCAACGAGCGGGAATTCACGATCATGCCCGCTGCCGGCCATCTGCTGCGCATCATCGACATCTATCCGCCACGGGACGGGGGTAAGCGCACCGTGATGCATCGAACGAAGACGCTCGATTATGTTGTGGTGATCGAGGGAGAAGTGGTCCTCGTGCTCGATGACAGCGAAGTCACCTTGAAGAAGAGCGATGTCGTGGTACAGAGAGGGACGGACCACGCCTGGGAGAACCGCTCCGACAAGGTGGCGCGTATGGCGTTCTTTCACATCGATGCGCAGTTCAGCGAGGAATTGCTCGCGAAGCTGCCGAAGCCGCTGGAGCTGATGCGTTGAGATGATGAGCTTTGAGGCGTTGACGCGGGTCTGGAGTGTCGGTTGCGCCGTGTTGCTGGCGAGTTGCGCCAGCGAGCGGCCGCCGGCCAGTGGTCCGGCGACCAGTCCGGAGGACGCGCGTGCTTGGATCTCGCAATCCATTCCCCGCGGCGTACCGGACCGCTCAGGTTGGGTTACCGATATCTACTCGGGATTCACAGTACAGGGGTTGGAGCCGAGTCGCGAGAATGTTTGCGCCGTGGTCGCGGTGATCGAGCAGGAGTCGAATTTCCAGGTCAACCCCGCGGTGCCGGGGATGGGGGCGATTGCCTGGAAGGAAATTGACAGTCGCGCGGACCGGGCTGGCGTGCCACGTCTGATCGTCCACGGCGCGCTCGGACTACGCTCATCGACTGGACGCACCTACAGCGAGCGGATCGAGGCGGCGCGGACCGAAAAGGATCTCAGCGACATCTACGAGGACTTCATCGGCTCGGTGCCGTTGGGCCGGCGGCTGTTCGCGGACTGGAACCCGATCCGGACCCGCGGGCCCATGCAGGTCAATGTCGCGTATGCCGATCAATATGCGGCAACCAGGCCCTATCCTTACCCCGTGAAGGGGAGTGTTGCGGACGAGCTGTTCACGCGTCGTGGCAGTGTGTATTTCGGGATCGCGCACCTGTTGGCCTACCAGCCGCCGTACGACGAATATCTGTATCGGTTCGCGGACTTCAATGCGGGGCAGTACGCGAGTCGTAACGCGGCTTTCCAGAATGCCGTCAGCAAGGCGTCGGGCATTCCGCTGGCGACCGACGGCGCCCTGCTGTCACACGCAAGCGATGCCAAGGGTCCTGGCGATACCGAGCAGGCGCTGCGTGCGCTGGAGGTGCGGCTGAATCTCGACTCGAATGAGATCCATGACGCTCTGGAGCAGGGTAAGACCCGGGAATTCGAGCGGACGAAGTTGTATGAGCGGGTGTTTTCTTTGGCGGAGCGTGTGGCGAAGCGGCCGCTGCCGCGCGCCCTGGTACCGAGCATCAAGTTGCATGGGCCCAAGATCAGCCGGAGTCTGACGACGAGCTGGTATGCGCATCGGGTGAATGGGCGGTTCGAGAGGTGTTTGGGGAAGTAGGGTCCGAAGATACATTGCGAGGTGATTCGATGGATGCTGTTTCGCAGGCGCTGCTCGAGGCGCAGCACAAGGCCGAGGCCTTGTTTGCCGCCGTGGTCGACAGCGGCATGATCCAGGCGGGCAAGCTCGAAAGCGAGTTGAGTGGTGAGATTTTCGAGCTCGCGCGCGAGCATTTCGGGGTGCGGCGTCACTGGCACAAGCGCATTGCACGCGCGGGCTCGAATACGCTGCTCGGTTATTACCAGGAGAGCACCGACCGGCGCATTGCCGCGGACGATGTTGTATTCCTCGACTTCGGCCCGGTGTTCGATTCCTGGGAAGCCGATTTCGGCCGCACTTACGCGCTCGGGTCCGACCCGCACAAGCACCGGCTGGTGAGCGACATCGGGGTCGCGTTTCGTCGTGGCAAGGAGTTGTATGAGAACACTCCACAACTGAGCGCCGGCGAGTTGTATGACTTCGTCGCGGGTCTCGCCATCACTTCGGGGTGGGAGTTCGGCGCGCCCACGGCCGGCCACCTCATCGGGCACTTTCCGCATGAGCGCACGCCGGCTGAGCCCACCCGCTTCTCGATCCGGAGCGGCAATAAGCAGCTGCTGCGCGAGCCCGACACGAACGGCAACCCCCGCCACTGGATCCTGGAGATCCACTTTGTCGACCGGGCGCGGGAAATCGGCGGTTTCTTCGAGGAGCTGCTGACGGTTCCCACGCCGGAATAAGGGCATGGTAGGATGCGCGCCCCGCGAATGGCGGGCGATCCACTCGCCCCCAGTCCGGAGTCTTCCAAAGTGACTAAAAGTCTTGATTTTTCAGTAGCTTACTGAAATCATTCTCCCCTCGGCAGACATACCAGCATTACGCGCCCGTAGCTCAGTTGGATAGAGCGTCTGGCTACGAACCAGAAGGTCGGGAGTTCGAATCTCTCCGGGCGCGCCATAGAATCAAGCACTTAGATGACTACCCAAGCTGGTCGTTGCGCGGGCCACGGACTC
>DATBCZ010000171.1:0-19061 GCA_036270175.1 Steroidobacteraceae bacterium
CAACGACATTTTTACCGGGCTGCGCGCGACCGGTGAGTAGGTGCGCGCCTCCAGAACCGAGATCGGCTGCCCGAAAGGATCGCGAAATCCGATCTCGTTGAAGATCTCGGGGTCGATGTGACACACGGTGAGCGGGATGTCCCGGGTCTCAAATCCGGGAACGAGCCCCGCTACCTCGGGATGTACGAAGGTTACGGCGGGTGAGGTAAAGGGCCGCTGGTGCAGGCCGAGGAAAAGCCGTCCATCCGTGAGAACGCCGTAAGGATGGGACCACGTGTCCGTGGTGGTGGCCTGGCAGAAGCCGAGCTGCTCGTAAAATTCGACGGACGCCCGGATGTCGGCGGTCTCGACGCTGATCTCGTGGAAATGTCCGAGCACGCTCGTCGCCGCTGGTATCGGACAGGCCTTTAGACGGAAGTGCTGCCGCGGGCGGCGCCGGCGGGCCGGCGGCCGAGCTCAACGTGAGTCCATCCCTGGCAGTGCCGCGCAATCAGCTCTGACAGAAACCGCGCATGCTCGGAGCGAACGTTCAGCGCCGGGACGTACTGGTACTGTTGGCCACCGGCTCGCATAAAAATCTCGCGGTTCTCCATATCGATCTCCTCGAGCGTCTCGAGGCAGTCGACGGCGAAGCCCGGGCAGACCACCGTCACTTCGCGGACACCGCGCGCCGGCATCTCGGCCAGCACGCCGCTCGTGTAGGGCCGCAGCCAGCCGGCGGGCCCGAAGCGGGATTGAAAACTGACACTCCATTCCGAGTCGCGCAGCAGCAGCTCGTCGGCCAGCAGGCGCGCGGTCTTCTGGCACTTGCAGAAGTACGGATCGCCTTGATGGAAGGAGCGCTCGGGGATGCCATGGAACGACATGAGCAGGTGTTTGCTCTTGCCGTTGGTTTCCCAGTGTTGGGTTACGCTCGCGCGCAGCGCGTCGATATAGCCGGGATCGTCGTGATATTCGGCGACGAAGCGTAACTCGGGCAGCCAGCGCCAACGGCGCAGCTCGGCATTCACCTGGTCGTACACGGCGCCGGTGGTGGCGCCGCAGTACTGCGGAAACATCGGCAGCACGAGAATGCGCTGTGCCCCTGACTCCCGCAGCCGGCCCAACGCTGCCGCGACCGAAGGTTCGCTGTACAACATGCCGAGCTCGATGGACAGTGGCGCCAACATGTTCTGCGCCAGGGTAGTGGTGAGCTCGGTGCGCAGCCGCTCCGAAAGATCGAGGAGGGGCGAGCCATACGCCGTCCAGATCTTCCGGTACTTCTTGGCGGAGCGCGCCGGCCGGAACGGCAGAATGAATCCGTACAGGATCGGCAGCCACAGGGCGCGCGGAATTTCGACAACCCGCGGATCCCCCAGGAACTTCGCGAGAAACTTCCGCACTTCCCGCGCGTGAGGTGCCGCGGGGGTACCCGAATTGACGAGCAGAATGCCTATGCGTTCGGCGCCGTCTCGATGGAAGTCGGGGGAGCTGATGTAGCGCATGGGTTCACGATACCGTAGGGGGTGGGAATCAGGACAGCCCCACGCACAGGTATTTCAGTTCGGTAAAGTCCAGGATGCCGTACCTGGAGCCCTCCCGGCCGGTGCCCGACTCCTTGATGCCGCCAAATGGGGCGACTTCGGTGGAGATCAGGCCGGTATTGAGGCCGACAATGCCGTATTCCAGCGCCTCGGCCACCCGCCAGGAGCGGGCCAGGTCGCGCGTGTAAAAATAGGAGGCCAGCCCGAATTCGGTGTCGTTCGCCATGCGGACCGCTTCCGCTTCCGTCTCGAAGCGGAACAGGGGGGCGACGGGGCCGAAGGTTTCCTCCCGGGCCATCATCATGTCCGGGGTGACGTTGGTGACGATCGTGGGCTGGAAGAATGTGCCGCCCAGGGCGTGGCGCTTGCCACCATAGGCGATCTGCGCACCCTTCCCGACGGCGTCCGCGATGTGCTCCTCCACTTTTGCCAGCGCCTTGGAGTCGATCAGGGGGCCCTGATCGGTCGGGCCCTTCAATCCGTCGCCGACACGCAGTTTCGCAACGGCGTCCACCAGCTTGCGGGTGAACGCGTCGTAGACCGCGCTCTGTACGAGCAGCCGGTTGGCGCAGACGCAGGTCTGTCCAGTGTTGCGATATTTGCTGGCCAAGGCGCCCGCCACCGCCGCATCGAGATCGGCGTCCTCGAACACAATGAAAGGTGCGTTGCCGCCAAGCTCGAATGAGACTTTTTTCATGGTCTCGGAGCACTGCGCCATCAATTTCTTGCCCACGTCCGTGGAGCCCGTGAACGTCAGCTTTCTCACAATAGGGTTGGAGGTCATTTCGCCGCCGATTTCGGCGGCCCGGGCGCCCGTGACAATGTTGAGAACACCGGCAGGAATGCCTGCGCGCGCACCCAGCTCCGCCATCGCCAACGCGGAGTAGGGAGTCTGGGTCGCGGGCTTACACACGAAAGTACAGCCTGCGGCGAGCGCCGGGGCGGCCTTGCGCGTGATCATGGCTGCCGGGAAATTCCAGGGTGTAATCGCGGCCACCACACCAACCGGCTGCCGCAGCACGATGATGCGCTTGTCAGCCTGGTGCCCCGGGATCACATCTCCGTAGACGCGTTTGCCTTCCTCGGCAAACCACTCGATAAACGACGCGGCGTAGGCGATTTCGCCTTTCGATTCAGCGAGCGGCTTGCCCTGCTCCGCGGTCATGAGGATCGCAAGATCCTCCTGGTGCGCCATCATGAGCTCGTACCAGCGGCGCAGGATGGCTGCCCGCTCCTTGGCCGTCTTGGCGGCCCAGGCGGGGAAGGCCGCCTTCGCGGCCTCGATCGCGCGGCGGGTTTCGGCCGCGCCCATGTCAGGGATGGTCCCGATTTTCTCTCCTGTCGCGGGGTTCACGACATCCCGGGTGCCGCCACCGTTGGCGTTCTGCCACTTACCGTCGATGTAGGCCTGTGTGCGCAGCAGGTTACTGTCTGTCAGTTTCATGTTGGTGCTCGTCAGTCGTTTTTCTGTTCGCCGGCGATATAGCGCGCGAAGAATCCGAGTGTGCGTTGCCGGGCCAGCGCGGCGGCTTCCGCGTTGTAGCTCGAGCGCTGCTCGCAGTTGAAACCGTGGTCGGCGCCTTCATAAAGATAAAGTACGCCTTCGGGGTGCGCCGCCTTGATTTTGTCCGTATCGCTGACCGGTATGCTCTTGTCGAGGGTACCGAAGTGATACATCACCGGCCGCTTGGGCTTCTTGCCGAGTTGGTCCGCCACCTTCCCGTAGTACACCACCGCGCAGGCGACGGGCAGGTCACAAGCCGCCAGGTACGCGAGCTTGCCGCCCCAACAGTAGCCCACGACGCCAACACGACCGGAGTTCTTGACAACCGCAATGGCCGCCCCGACATCCTTGAGCGTGTCGTCGGTTTTGACTTGTTGCATGGTACCGATGGCTTGCTGCCGGTCTTCCGGGCCGTAGCCGAGTTGAATGCCGCGGTGCACGCGATCGAACAGTGAGGGCGCGATTGCGGTATAGCCTTCGGCCGCAAAGCCGTCGGTGACGGAGCGGATGTGGCTGTTGACACCGAAAATCTCTTGCAGAACGACGATCGCTCCGCGCGGTTTCCCCTTCGGCGCCGCGAGGTAGGCCTGAAACTCATGCCCGTCGCGGGCCATGATCGTGGTCAGTTCACCCATGGGATGCTCTTCAGAAATCGCATTGCGGCGGGCCGAGAAGGATACCGTCCCGGCTCCCGTGAGGGAAAGCACATAGGTTGAGGGTTTGGGGCGTTTAGCTGGCGGTTCAATGGCTTCGCTGCCTTGACCGTGGCATTCTAGGGTGTAGGCCGATTGGAGAACTCATGCTCGTTGGCTCAGCAGTAAGGCGCGTCGCCATCATCGGCGGCGTCCGGATTCCTTTCGCGAGGTCGTATACCGCGTACGCCAAGGCCAGCAACCAGGAAATGCTGACCGCCGCGTTTCGCGCTGTCGTCGATCGCTTCAAGCTGCAGGTGCAGCGCCTCGGCGACGCGGCCGCCGGCGCCGTGATAAAGCATCCGAGGGACTACAACCTCACGCGGGAAAGCGTGTTGTCGTCTGGCCTCGATCCGCAGACCCCGGGAGTCGACCTGCAGCGCGCCTGTGGCACCAGCCTCGAGGCCGCGATCATGATCGGCAACAAGATCGCGCTGGGCCAGATTGACTCCGGACTGGCCGGCGGTACCGACTCGATCAGCGACGCCCCCATCGTCTACCCGCGCTCGTACCAGCAACTGTTGCTGGCGAGTGCCCGGGGTCGCACGTTCTCGCAGCGGGTCGCGCCGTGGTTGCAGCTGCGGCCGAAACATTTCAAACCTGTGTTGCCCGCGGTTGTCGAACCGCGCACCGGGCTGTCGATGGGCCAGAGCACCGAAGGCATGGCGAAGCGCTGGCAGATCTCGCGCGAGGACCAGGACCAACTTGCCTACGAGAGTCACATGAAAGCCGCGGCTGCCTGGCGCGGCGGCTTCTATGACGATCTCGTGGTCGAGTATCTCGGGCTCGAGGTTGATAACAACATGAGGCCCGACACCACGGTCGAGAAACTGGCGAAACTGCGCCCGAGCTTCGATCCCAGCGGCACGATCACGGCAGGGAATGCCACGCCGCTCACCGATGGAGCGAGTGCGGTATTGCTCGGCTCGGAGGAGTGGGCGGCAAAGCACAACCTTCCCGTGTTGGCCTATCTGCGTTACGGCAAGGCGTGGGCCGTCGATTTCGCGACGGGCAAGGAAGGCTTGCTCATGGCACCGGCATATTCGGTGCCTGCCATGTTGAAGGACGCCGGGCTGACACTGCAGGATTTCGATTACTACGAGATTCACGAGGCCTTCGCGGCGCAGGTGCTGTGCACGCTCAAGGCGTGGGAGTCGCCGGAGTGGTGTCGTGATGCGTTGGGTTTGTCGGCGCCTCTCGGCAGCATCGACCGCTCCAAGATGAACGTGAAGGGTGGAAGTATCGCGGTGGGCCATCCGTTTGCCGCGACGGGCACCCGGATTTTGAGCACGCTCGCGAAGATTCTCGCGGCGGACCCGAATGCGAAGCGGGGATTGGTCTCGGCGTGTACCGCCGGCGGTATGGGAGTGACCGCCATCGTGGAGCGGTGACCTGATCCGCCTCTCAAGACGGTAGCCCGGGAATGGAGGGGGACATTCCCGAGGAGACCGCGATACGGCGCTCCGATCTGAGCGTCGTCTTCAACGAATTGCCCCTGTTCAAAGGTCTCGACTACGCGTTTCTGCGCGAAATCGCGCAAGCCTCGCAATGGCTCTCCTTGCCAGGCGGCGCCACGTTGTTTTCCGCTGGTGATCCGGCGGACGCGTTGTATGTCGTCCTGAGCGGTTGCCTGGGTGTCTTCTCTCCGGCCGAGCGACGCAATCGCGGCCTCGTTGGTCGGGTCGCGGCCGGCGGCACGGTCGGGGAAATGGGCCTCATTTCCGGCCGCCCGCGTACCGCTCATGTCGTCGCGCTGCGCGATACCGAGCTCGCGCGCCTCTCCAGCGAGTCATTCAACAAGCTCTTCCGACAACACCCGGAGGCGATGCTGCGCATCGCGCAGTTGACGGTGGATCGGCTCGAGTCGTCGCAGTCACGGGCACGGGCACCCTCACACGCGGCTCGCACATTCACACTGCTTCCACAGAGTGTCGAAGTGGATGTTGGCGGTTTCGCTGCTGAGCTGGTGAAGGCGCTGTCGGCCTTCGGCCGTACCGAGTTGGTGTGGAATGTGCGCGCGGGGACGCATACGAGTCACTGGTTCCACCGTATCGAGTCGGCCAACGAGTACGTGGTGTACGTCGCCGAAGCCAACTCGGGGCGCTGGAGCAGTCTGTGTGTACGGCAAGCGGATGCCTTGCTGTTGCTTGCTCGCGCGGAAGGTGAGGCGGGCACGTGGCCGACGTTGGGTACCCACGGCGCACCAGGCACCCCCCATGTGTCAAGCCCTCCCACAGCGCCTCGGCACGCCGAACTCGTTCTGATGCACGACGGTACGTTGGCGCGTGGCGCCGCCGCCCGGTGGCTTACCGCCGTGCCGCCCGGCACTCCGCATCATCACGTCACCAGCAAGGCGGATGTTCCCCGCGTTGCCCGCATACTCACGGGCCGCGGTGTCGGCCTCGTGCTTTCCGGCGGTGGCGCCCGCGGCTTCGCGCATATCGGAATCGTGAAGGCGCTGCGCGAGGCGGATATCCCAATCGACCTCGTCGGCGGCACCAGCATGGGCGCGATCCTCGGCGCGGGCGTCGCGTTGTGTTGGAGCATCGACGAACTGACCGACCGCTTCCGCGAGTCATTCGTCGACGCCAAGCCGCTACGCGACTACACCCTCCCGTTCGTCTCCCTCGTCTCCGGCCACAAGGTCACGCGTCTGCTGCAACACGCCTTCGGCGACGTGACCATCGAGGACCTGCCGCTCGACTTCTTCTGCGTTTCTTCCAACCTGACCACCGGTCACTCTGAGGTGCACCGGCGCGGCGAGCTATGGCGCTGGTTGCGCGCATCGGTCGCCATCCCGGGAGTACTACCCCCGGTAGTCCACAAGGGTGAGTTGCTCGTCGACGGTGGAACCATGAACAACCTTCCAGTCGACGCCATGCGCGACCTGGGCCGCGGCCCGGTCATCGGCTGCGATGTGGGCGCCGACCGCGCATTCACCACCGACACCGACGAGGTCGACGTCCCGCTACCATGGCAGCTCATGCGCTGGATGCGCGAAAAGAAACACCGCCCCAACATCTTCCAGATCCTCTGGCGCGCCGGCATGGTCAACAGCAACGCCATGACCGCCGCCCATCGCGAAAAGACCGACCTCCTGTTGCAGCCCCCTCTGGCGCAAATCGATATGTTGAACTGGAAAGGCTTCGACCGCGCCATCGCCGCTGGCTACGAGTACGCGGTACGCCGTTTGGAAAAGCTGCCGCTGGATTCTCCGTTGCGGCAGAGTCTGCGTGCGCCGGACTAGTTGTCGCGCAAAGCCCCGCTCACACCAACAAAAAATCCACAATCCCCCGCTGCTCATCCGTCATCTGCTCCCGCGGTGTGACAATGGCGGTGCGCAGGGCCTGCCGGCAGGGACGCGACTCGTCCTCCACGTACTCGGCCACAGCACCGCAGATGAGCTGTTGGACCCGCCCGAGGTTCTTGTGGAACAAGGCGATCACCTGGTCGGCGCAGACATGTTGACTGGCATCCTCGAGCCAGCAATCGTAGTCGGTGGCAAGGGAGACGGTGCAGTAGCCGAGTTGTGCCTCGGCGGCGAGGAAGGCCTCGGGAACGTTCGTCATGCCGACGAGGTCGGCGCCCGCACCGCGGAGAAAGAAACTTTCCGCGCGGGTCCCGAGGCGCGGGCCCTCGACGCAGGCGTAGGTCTTATTCTCGTGCACTTCCGTTCCAAGGGAACGAGCGACCCGTGCGATCAGGCCGGCAGTAGCGGCGCACACGGGTTGTGCCGTGGAGATATGGGCCACCATGCCTCGTCCAAAAAAGGTGGCCGCACGCTGACCCTTGGTGAAGTCCAGGTATTGCGATGGAAGTGAGAGGTCGCCCGGGCGGATCTCCTCCCGTAGGCTACCGACCGCCGAGACCCCGATGACGGTGCGCACTCCCACACTCTTCAGTGCCCAGATGTTGGCGCGGAAATTGATCTCGCCGGGAAGCAGGTCGTGATGCAGCCCGTGCCGGGCGAGAAACGCGACATCACGCCCCTGGAGCACACCGAGCACTATTGGCGAGGATGGCGGTCCAAACGGTGTGCTGACCTCGCAGGTCCGCGTCACTTGCAGCGCCTCCATACGATACAGACCCGTTCCACCAATGATTCCAATCATGCGTCTCTCTCTCTTTACGGTAATTGCGCGACCCACCTGCGAGGCGGCAAGATGCCCAATCGACGGCCGAACAACAAGTCGAACAGGTCGAAACCAGGGGGCGCCATTGAACTTATATAGTGAGCTATGAGTAGGAGATCCGGCATCGATCGCGTGTTCGAGCGGCGGCTTGCCGCGCTCATCAATGGTGGACAGCCTCAGATCCTGCAGGGCGGGCGCAAAGGCGTCGAAAAAGAGTCCCTGCGGGTCGACCCGTCCGGTGCCCTGGCGCAGACGATGCATCCCCGGCTGCTCGGCTCGGCGCTCACGAACGAGCACATCACGACCGATTACTCGGAGAGTCTCATCGAGCTGGTGACGCCCGCGTTCACCACCAGCTGGGAGCTGCTGCAGTACCTGCTCGACCTCCATCAGTTCGTTTATCGCCACCTGGGCGATGAGTTGCTATGGGCGACCAGCATGCCGGGGTCGATCGAGCGCGACGAGGATATTCCGATCGCGCAGTTCGGCAGCTCGCATGTCGGACAGATGAAGACGATCTACCGCCGGGGGTTGGGATTGCGCTATGGCCGGATGATGCAGGCCATCTCCGGCGTTCATTTCAACTACTCCTTTCCGCTGCCGTTCTGGGAAGCCTACGCGGACGTATTCCAGGCGCACGACCACGGCACACAATTCGTGTCGGCACGCTATTTCGACCTGCTGCGCAACTACCGGCGCTATGGTTGGATCGTGTTGTATCTGTTCGGCGTCTCGCCGGTCGTCTGCAAATCTTTCCTCAAGGGCCGCGACTTCGCGCTGCCGGAATTCACGAGCAACACGGCTTACGAGCCCTACGCCACGAGCCTGCGGATGAGCGATGTCGGGTATCGCAATCGCAACCAGGCGGGACTGGCCGTTTCTGTAAACAGTCTCGACGAGTATGTGCGCGATCTGACACATGCGATCACGACGCCGCACGCGCCTTACGAAGCACTCGGAGTGAAAGTCGACGGCGAGTACCGCCAGCTGAACGCCAACATCCTGCAGATCGAGAACGAGTACTACAGCTTCATCCGCCCGAAGCGCGTTGCCCGCTCGGGCGAGCGACCGACAAAGGCGCTGCAGCGGGCCGGCGTCGAATACGTCGAAGTCCGGGCGCTCGATGTGAGTGCTTTCGATCCGGTGGGTGTGAACCAGAACAAACTGCGCTTTCTCGAAGCGTTCATGGCGCTATGTCTGTTGAAGGAAAGTCCGCCGATCGGCGAGTCCGAGCAGAACGCATTGGACAGGAACCACGTTACCGTGGCCCGCCGTGGACGTGAGCCTGGCCTTACGTTGTGGCGTGATGGACACACCGTACCCATGCTCGACTGGGCACGCGAGCTGTTGGATTCCATGACGGGCATCTGCGAGATCCTCGACCGCGGCGACCCAACGCGACCTTATTCTCAGGCATTGGCCATCCAAGCGACTAAAGTCGAGGATGTCGCGCGTACTCCGTCGGCGCGCCTCATGGAGGAACTCACCACGACCGGCGAGTCCTTTTTCGATCTCGCATTACGTATGTCCGCGACACACAAGGCTTATTTCCTCGACCTCTACCCGTCGAACGGCGATCGCCTGGCCGAGTTTCGCCAGGAAGCCGGTGAGTCGTTGGAAAAACAACGCCAGATCGAGGCGAGCGACAGTGGTTCCTTCGAGGATTACCTGTCACGCTATTTTGCGACATAGCTCACAGCTGCTGTAAATAACTCAAAAAAGCCACTGTCTTTTATCAGAGACAGGTCTAAAATCCTGCGTTCGTGCCGTTCCGTATTCCGGCCGCAACAAAGTAAAACCACGGATGAAGGGCTCTCCAAATGCAAACATCTCTTGACGAAGTGGAAGGCCTCCTGCCTGGCCCACAGTCACTCGAGGCCGCGGCGAATGAGGAATTCGCTGGCCGTGCCACGTCAGCCACCGGTGGCTGGGATCCGTACGAAGTCTGGCGCACACGCGTCAAGGCGGCGAAGCCGACGACCGACGAGTCCGGGGCCGTGCTCGTCTGAAGCGCGCTTGTTAACGGGCGCTGGGATCATCGTACCCAGGCTCGTTCCTTGGCGGTTCCGCCCGGGAGTTCTCGTTCAAGAGTATTCGCTGCCGCATCCATAGCGGCAGATGACTCCAAGGCATGCGTCAATACCCCTGCTGAGGCATTGCCGGCCTTCCCCGATCGCGCTCAAATCCGCTTAACTCATTTCAATCCGCTCGCGCGGCGCACTCACTTGCGCGCATCCGCGCGACATCCGATCCTCTCGACCATGAATGCACTGTCAGTCCGCGGTCTCACGAAGACCTATAAGAACGGAATCCAGGCTCTGAAGCGCGTCGACCTCGATGTCGAGCAGGGCGATTTTTTCGCGCTGCTCGGCCCGAACGGCGCCGGCAAGACGACCCTGATCGGGATCGTCACCTCGCTCGTCAACAAGAGCGGCGGGACGGCGAGCGTCTTCGGCCACGACATCGATCGCGAGCTCGAGGCGGCCAAGACCTGTATCGGTATCGTTCCGCAGGAGCTCAACTTCAACCAGTTCGAGACTCCGTTCACCATTGTCGTCAACCAGGCCGGTTTCTATGGCATCCCGCGCCACGTCGCGCGCGAGCGTGCCGAAAAATATTTGAAGCAGCTGCAGCTGTGGGACCGCAAGGACAAGATGTCGCGCGGTCTCTCGGGCGGTATGAAGCGGCGGTTGATGATTGCCCGGGCCCTCGTGCACGAGCCGCGACTGCTCATTCTCGATGAGCCCACGGCCGGGGTGGATATCGAAATCCGGCGCTCGATGTGGGACTTCCTGCGCGAGATCAACGAGCAGGGCACGACCATCATTCTGACGACGCACTATCTCGAAGAGGCGGAGACACTCTGCCGCAATATCGCCATCATCAATGGCGGTCTCATCGTCGAGCGCGACCGCATGAGCAACCTGCTGCGCAGACTCAACACCGAAACGTTCGTACTCAACCTGCGCAATTCCCTGTCCGCAGCGCCAAAGCTCGCGGGCTACGGCATCACCCTCGTCGATGATCACACCCTGGAGGTCGAGACGGCGAAGGAGCAAAATCTGAACGACGTGTTCAGCCGTCTCTCCTCACTCGGCATCGAAGTCCTAAGCATGCGTAACAAGGTGAACCGGCTCGAGGAAATTTTCATGCGTCTGGTGGAGAAGCGTGACACGGGTGCCGTCGCGAACGGAGCCCGATCCTGATGATCACCGTAGCTGAAGAAGCCGTTGCCCCCCCGATCAATCTGGGCGTCATCCGCTGGATCGGCTTCAAGACCATTGTCATTCGCGAATACGGTCGCATCATCCGCATCTGGGGCCAGACGATCGTGCCCTCCGCGGTGACTGCGACGCTGTACTTCGTGATTTTCGGCAGCCTCATCGGCCGCAGGGTCGGTGCGATGGGCGGCTTCGATTACATGCAGTACATCGCGCCCGGCCTCATCATGATGGCCGTCATCACCAACTCCTACGCGAACGTGGTGTCGTCGTTCTTCGGCGCGAAGTTCGGCAAGCACATCGAGGAAATGCTGGTCTCGCCGTTACCGAGCTGGGTGATCGTCTCCGGCTTCGTGGCCGGTGGCCTGACGCGCGGTCTCCTCGTGGGTGCCGGGGTGACGATCGTGTCGCTGCTGTTCACCCACCTCCACGTGCAGCATCCGGTGATCGTCGTGGCGGCCGTGCTGCTCACGTCGATCACCTTCTCGCTGGGCGGTTTCCTGAATGCCTTGTATGCGAAAAACTTCGACCAGGTGAACTGGATTCCAACATTCGTGCTCACGCCGCTCACCTACTTTGGTGGCGTGTTCTATTCCGTGACCTTGCTGCCCGTATGGGCGCAAAAGCTGTCATACGTGAATCCCGTTCTCCACATGGTGAACGCCTTCCGCTACGGCTTTCTCGGCGTGTCCGATGTCGACATCTGGGTGGCGTTCTCCTTGATGATCGGCGCCGCGGTGGCGCTGTTCGTGACCGCGGTGCTGTTGATGAATCGCGGTAGCGGAATCCGCGAGTGAAGCCGGTAGTGGCGTTCGTCTCGGCCCGCGCGGCGCGTGGCCTGGATGAGGATGTGCCTCCGTTCGAAGCGGCTATGCAGTCCGCCGGCGTGCGGCTGGAGGTCGTCGATTGGGACGATCCAACAGTGCAATGGGAATCATTCGACCTGGCCCTGTTGCGCTCGACCTGGGACTACACCGAGCGCCTGCGGGAATTCCTGGTCTGGGTCGACGCGACCGCGCGCCGCACGACTGTGCTGAATCCACCTGCGGTGGTCCGCTGGAACACGGATAAGCACTACCTTCGCGATCTCGCCGGCGCCGCCGTCCCTGTACCGGTGGTGCCCAGCACCTTCGTTGAGCCGCGAGAGAGCGCCGAGCGGGCGCTGGATTCCTTTCTGGCGCAGCATGATTGTCCCGAGTTCGTCGTCAAACCGACCGTGAGCGCCAACTCGCGTGACACCGAACGCCACGCTCGGACTCGAGTCGACCCAGCGGTGGCGCAAGCGCGGCGGCTTCTGGATGCCGAGCGTAGCGTGTTGTTGCAGCCTTACCTGGAGAGCGTGGATCGGGATGGGGAGACCTCGCTCATCTACTTCGCGGGCAAGTTCAGCCATGCGATCCGCAAGGCGCCGGTGCTTCCCGCTGGGGTTGCGGGACCGCCAACGGTCGGACTGATTATCCCGGAGCGGATCACCCCGCGAGTCCCGGGTGCGGACGAGCTGCGGGTGGCTGAGAGAGCACTCGCGGCGCTTCCCTTCGAGACGCCGTTGTACGCCCGTATCGATCTCATTCGCGATGCCAGTGGCGCGCCGACCTTACTCGAACTCGAATTGACCGAGCCGTCGCTGTTCCTGGTCCACGCCCCCGGCGCGGCAGAGCGCTTCGCCGCGGCGGTGCTGGAAGTCGCCAGAACTCTTTAAGCATCTCCGGCGGAACCGACGCCGGGTTTGAGCATTGCAGGCTCGGGCATAAGCCCTAAAAGCGAGAGTCGCCGCCGATAACCCAAGCTGCGATACCCGGTTCGGCTCATTTTGTGATCCAAGACACACAAAATGCTCGCCAAATGCCTGTCGCAAAAAAACTTTCACAATTCCGTCACCGGTTTGACGTGGCCGGGGACGAGGCTGTGTTCATGAAAGCCAGCGGCTTCAATACCTTCATGGCCCGTGTCGATGCGGCCGAATACGGCATCTGCAGGAAGCTGAACCGGGGCGCATCGTTTCCGCTGCCGCGTAGGGTATTCAGGATCGCCAGCCGGCTGGGCGACGGCGTCATCTGGTATGTCCTGCTGGCGCTGCTGCCGTTACTCTACGGGGCGCCCGCCGTAAAGCCGGCAATCGTCATGGCGCTGACCGGGGTTCTCGGCGTCACGCTCTATAAATTCCTCAAGAAGATCTTCGTACGTGAGCGGCCGTTCATCACCCACACGACGATCGACCTCGCCATGGCGCCCTTGGATCGCTACAGCTTTCCGTCGGGCCACACGCTGCATGCAGTATCATTCGCGTGGCAGGCGACGGCTCATTTCCCTGAACTGGGCTGGGTGCTCCTGCCGCTTGCGGCGTTGATCGCCAGCTCTCGTGTCGTACTGGGCCTTCACTATCCGACTGACGTGTTGGCCGGAGCGGCCATCGGCGCCTCGCTGGCTGAACTTGGTTGCTCCCTAGCCTGAAACAGGTGCACTGATACGCGTGCGCGTCCTCTTTATTTCGGACGTCTATTTCCCGCGGGTCAACGGCGTCTCGACCTCTATCCGAACCTTTAGACAGGATCTCGCCAACTGCGGTGTGGAGACTGTGCTGGTTGCGCCCCGCTATGGGTCTTCCACCCCGGACGATGAGCCCGGGTTGCTGCGTGTTCCGTCGGGAGGCGTCCCGCGCGATCCGGAAGACCGACGCATGCGTTGGGGTGCTCTCACGCGAACGCTCGACACCCTCCCGCGCGATGAATTCGACATCGTCCATATCCACACGCCGTTCATCGCGCACTACGCAGGCGCGCGTTTCGCGAAGCGGGCCAACATCCCCTGCGTCGCTACGTATCACACGTTCTTCGAGGAATACATTCATCACTACGTTCCGGCGATGCCCCGTAGCATTGGCCGGTTCCTCGCCCGAGCCTTCACGCGCTCACAGTGCGACGATGTGCAAGGGCTGATCGCCCCCTCCGACCCGATGCGCGACATCCTGTTGGATTACGGGGTGTCGACTCCCATTCACGTCCTGCCGACCGGCTTGCCTGCGGATCGCTTTGTCGCCGGGGACGGCAGTCGGTTTCGGGCCGAAGCGGGCATACCGCCGGAGCGCCCGCTGATGACGTACATCGGGCGGGTGGCGCACGAAAAGAACATCGATTTTCTGGTGCACACGTTCACGAAGGTGCGCGAGACGATTCCCAACGCCATGCTGGTCATCGCGGGTGAGGGCCCGGCCCGGGAGTCGCTGCGGCAACTCGTGACGAGTTTGAAGTTGGATGCTGACGTGTACTTCGCGGGCTATCTCGATCGCAACACCGGGCTGCTCGACTGTTATGCCGCCGCGAACGTGTTTGCTTTCGCCTCGCGCACCGAAACCCAGGGACTGGTGCTGCTCGAGGCGATGGCGCAGGGCGCGCCGGTCGTGTCGACCGCCGAGCTCGGCACCCGCTCGATTCTCAAGCCTGGTTGCGGTGCACTAGTCGTCGCAGAGCAGCAGGACGAGTTCGCGGCCGCCGTCGTTCGGGTCCTGCGGGATCCGGGCCTTCAGAAGGAGCTCGGTGAGCGCGGCCGGGCCTACGCAAGGACATGGTCATCCGCCTCGATGGCGCGCCGGCTCGCTGACCTGTACGACACCATTCGTCTGTCTACCAAAGCCTCGCGCGTAGCTGCCTGATTCGTCGCCCGCTTGCGACATCGCGGGTCCCACGCCGTTCTGCGCTACACTTTCTCCAAATTGTAACTTTGGGTGTTGGATGGGAGCCAGCATGGCCGCGAAGCGGGCGTTGATCGTCGACGACTCCAAGTCCGCGCGCCTCTTCCTCGCGCGAATTCTCGAGAAGTACGAGCTCGACGTCGATAACGCGGAAAATGCGGAGTCCGCGATCGAATATCTCGCGACCCACCGACCCGACGTGATCTTCATGGATCACATGATGCCGGGTATGGACGGCTTCCAGGCCGTGCAGGCCATCAAGAACAATCCCCGCACCGCGACCATCCCGATCATGATGTACACCTCCCAGGAGGGCGAGCTGTATCTCGGGCAGGCGCGTGCTTTGGGCGCTGTGGGCGTGCTGCCGAAGCAGATCAAACAGGCGGACGTTTCGAAGGTCCTCTACCAGTTGCACCTGGTCACGGATCGGCGCCGGACGGAGCAAACCACCTTCACCGCCGTGAATGCTCCCGGGGTGAATGGCCAGATCCAGGCGCCTCCGGACCTGGCCGCCATTGCGGCCGCCGCGGACCCGAACGCCCCCGTGGCGTTGACCACTGCGTCGTTGCGAGAGCAATTCGCCGAGCTGCGGCGCGCTCTGGTGGCCGGCGTCGATACGCAGACTGACCGAATTACCGCCGAAGTCCGCGCTCTGCTGCTCGAGTCTTTGCCGCCGCCACCGCCGGGAGCGCCACCCCAGCGAGACGCGGTCCCCTGGGGATGGATCGTTGCCAGTGCGGCCCTCGCCATCGCCTTGATGAGCACCACGCTGTGGTGGCGGAACGTCAACCAGCTCAACGGGGTGAAGACTGAGATCGCGCAGCTCCGTACTGCTCTAGCCGAGCAACAGGGCGTCGGCGGCGCCCCGATCGGCCAGCCGTCACGACAGGGCCGATCGGCCGGTTCTGGGCCTCAGGCGGGCCCAGGAGCGGCGCTGGCTGAAACTTTACCGGGGGTGGGCGCCGCGGGAGCGGGCCGGGCGGCGCCTGCCGGCCAGACCAAGGCCACGGTGATCGTGGTCCCTTACGGTGCCGAAGCCCTGGGTGGAATGCGGCTCGAAGCGGTACGCCAGCTTGTGTATCGTCTCGCCAAGGACAATATGAACGGCGTCGTGGACGTTAAGACGTTCGCCGGCCGCTTTTGTCTCGTCGGCAACTCGGTCGATGGTTTCTCGCTTGCGCCCGACGAGACGCTTTTCGCAAAATGTGATTTGGTTGGCAATCCCTCAGACGATGCCCTGTCACCTGCTCAACATACCCCGCTGGCTCTCGCCAATCTCGCCGGCGACATCCGTCATTCGACGCACGGAGCGCTGCAGGTGCAATCCTCAGTCGGAGATCCGGCGGCCGTGGCTGCCCCCTACCCGCCACTTTCGAGCGACCTTACGGCCGGCGAATGGAATCGCGCTGCCAGCACCAATAATCGCGTTGAGATACGGGTGCGCTGAACTCCCCGGTCCACCCCTGCCGTGATTTTACACGGCGACGACTTCCAGCCCCCACGGTGGCTCCGCAACCGACACCTCCAGTCCATGCTGGCCAGCACGGGCGCGCGTCGCGGCCCGATCGCGCGCCGTTCGGCGCCGATCGTCGCGGTGCAGAAGGCGATTCTGCTCGACTGTGGGGACGGTGTTCGCCTGCAGTGCTTTCATTCGAGCCCGCCCCAGAGCACGGGACGGGTCGCGGTGCTCGTACACGGTTGGGAAGGCAGCGCCGAGTCGCTCTACGTTCTGTCGCTCGGACAGCAGCTGTTCGAGCGAGGCTTCGAGGTGGTGCGGCTGAATTTGCGCGATCACGGGGACACCCACCATCTCAACAGGGAGCTGTTTCATTCCTGTCGGCTGCCCGAGGTGGTCGGTGCCATTCACAGCCTGCAGCAGTTATTTCCCGGCAAGCCGCTGCACCTGGTGGGCTTCTCGCTCGGTGGTAATTTCATGTTGCGGGTCGCGGCGCAGGCGGGCTATGCGGGCCTCGACGTCGCCAAAGTCATCGCCGTCTCGCCGGTACTCGACCCGGGCGCGACGCTCATCGCGCTCGAACAGGGAATGCCTGGCTACCAGTTGTATTTCGTGCGCAAGTGGATGCGCTCGCTGCTGAAGAAACAAGCGCTCTGGCCGGGCGACTACGATTTCCACGGGCTCGGGCGGCTGGCCTCACTGCGTCACATGACCGCGGAGTTGATCCGCCGTTTCACCGAATTTCCCAGTCTCGATGACTATCTGAACGGCTACTCGATCACCGACGGCCGCCTGGCGCGGCTCGAAGTGCCCGCGACCATCATTACGGCGCTCGATGACCCCATCATTCCTGCGCACAGCCTCGAGCGCCTCGCGCGACCGTCATGTTTGCAACTCACGGTGACCCGCTTCGGCGGCCACTGTGGGTTTCTCGAGCGTCTCGCCGGTCCGAGTTGGGTTGAGCGTCGCATCGTCGCCGAGCTGGATAGCGAGCGTGAGCCTCGCGAATTGGGCTCCGTCCTCACCAGCGCGTGATAGTTCCTGACAGGGTGTCGTCGCGCGCCGCCGCTTCCGAGATCGCATGCGTGCGCATGGCCTCGCTCAAGGAGCGGACGTCTTTCGTGCCGACAAAATGCGTGCCCCTTGCGGCCAGCGCAAGCACTGTCTCCAGAGTCTCCACCTCGTAGACCACCCACCGCCAAGGCCCGCGCCACAGCGCTCCCGCAGCCGGCAGAAACGCGCGGTCACAAAACAGAAAGTCAGGTTGCAACGCCTCGTACTTGAGGCGTGTGTGATCGTTGTACGCAGGGATGACCCAGGCGATCGGATAGCCGGCCAGGGACCGCGCAGCGTGGATTGTCGGCAGATCGGCCGAACCCAACACACAGCGGGACCGGACCGGCCTGAGAACGCGGACGAGTTGCGAAATCGTCCGCTCGCGTCCGAAGCGGCGCACGCACGCCGCGCCGATCACAATGAATGCCGTGAGCTCCGGCCGACCCTCCAGCAGGGCGAGCGTGGTGGCGAGGGGTTCGATCCGCGTGTCGCTGAAGCGCTCCCCAAAGCGTTCCGGCTGGCCGGCCGCGAGTTGGGCGAGTTGCGCCGCCGGGAGTTCCTCGAAGTTGGCGATGCGCGCCAGTTGCCGGTCATGAACGACCATGGGCATTCCATCGGACGACAGGTGCACATCGATTTCAATGAAGCGCGCGCCGAGCTCGATGGCTGAGCGCAGTGCCGCCAGGCTGTTTTCCGGGAAATCACGGGCATTTCCGCGGCGAGCCACCATATGTAACAGTCGGAGGGCGTTCATGCAGACCGAAACAGCATTTGCGCACGTTCCCTGTGCTATTGCCGTGGGAATCGACCGGTATCATAGCCGCGGTGCGTCATGTTGAGTCCGACGTGGGTCACGCGTGCGACGCGGTTGACGTGCAGCAGTTGGCACTGCCCCGCCTAACAGGCTAACCCACTTTGCGGCGCTTCTCCTCGAAACGCACGATGGGTTGTCCGCTGGTGATGGTGACTTCGCCGACGATCACGGCGCCTTTTGCCACCGCGATACTGCCAGCCACGATGTCCGCTCGAATGACAGCCGTGGCTCCCACTTCGAGTTTGTGTTCGATCACGAGTTTTCCCGTAATGCGCCCCGCGACGACCGCGGCCTCCGCGTGGATCTCGCCCTCCCATTGCGCCTTCGCCGCCATGCTCAGAGGACCGCCGACTTTGCCGTCCCCACGGATGGTGCCGCACACCACCAACGGTCCGGTCGTTTCGACGTCGCCGGTGAAGCGGCAGCCCTCGGCAACGAAGGTAGGCGAGACGCCGAGCTGATCGATTAGCCGGCGTTTCGGTGCATCACTCATCGACAATCCCTCATACGTTGCGCACACCGCCCGGGCAGTGCGCGAAATCGCGGGCCGCGGTAAGCGAGCATTCATAGATAGCGGCAGCAATCGCACCGACTTTACGTTGGCCCATGGGTCTTCCCCCGCTCTGGTCATAGAATAGGGGTGCCCCGGGGTCGAGGATGTCGATGATGCTCACATTCCGTGCAGGAAAATTGGCCGCGCTCATTGTCTCGCTGACGGTCCTCGGCGCTTGCAGCCGAGAGCAGCAGGATTGGCGGTCCGCGGAGGCTGCGGACAGCGTCGAGGGCTACGGACAATTTCTCCAGCGGCATCCGGACAGCGAGCTTGCGACGGAAGCCCGTACGCGCGTAGCGCAACTCTCGGAGGATCTAGAGTGGCAGCGTGCTGGCAGCGCCGACAACGCAGACGCCTACAAGCAGTTTCTTGCACAACATCCGAATGGGAAGTGGGCGCAGGAGGCGCGCATCCGGATTGA
>DATBCZ010000172.1:0-6271 GCA_036270175.1 Steroidobacteraceae bacterium
ATCTTCAAGGCGCCCTACTTCGGCACGCCGGGCGTCATGATGCCCAAAGAAACGTTCCTGAAGCTGGGTGGCTTTCGCGAGGACCTGCAATCGGCGGAGGACGTCGACCTATGGTTGCGTGCCTCCTACGAACAGGCTACGGCGCGCATCCCCGCTACGCTGTTCTATGTTGTCACCTCGCCCACCAGTCTCACGCAAACCGCTAAAGAGAAGGTCTTCCTCAGCAACCTGCAGGTCATCGAGGATTTCTGCCGGAGCCATCCTGACTTTTTGCGCGACGAGCCCGCCACCGTGAAGCGCGCGCGGGCGAAAGTTTACGAGAACTGGGGGTCGGGAGAGCTGGTCCGCGGCGATCTGTCCCAGGCTCGAGCGCTACTGCTGCGCTCCCTGCGCGACCGCGTCAGCCTGCGAGCGGTCATGTTGCTTTCCAAGGCCGTCCTGCGCGGCGGCTGAGACGCGCCCTGCCTTCGGCAGGGCGCGCTCACCTTGCGGTTTCCTACTGCACGCTCACCGAGTTCGGCGGCTCCGGTAGGATAGTAGTCGTGCCCGTGGAGCCGGAGGTGCTGGTGCTGGTGACCGTGCCTACGCCGATGAAAGGGTTGCCCGCGGCATCCCGCGCCGACGGCGTGTCAGTCGTCAGCTCGACATCGTCGATGTACATGGCCTCGGTCTGGGGAGCGCCGCCGTTCCAGTACGTGAAGAGATGTGTGCGGTCTGAATACGCATCGGAGCTGAGCAGCGTAATCCGGTCGGTCATGTCGGCCATGAGGGAGCCGTTTTTCCAGAAGCGGATTTCGGCCTGTCCACCCTTGTCCTTGGGAGTCGTGTCGAACTTTACGTAGTACTCGTAGGTCTCCCAGACGCCGAACTGGATCGGCTCCTTGCTGCCGCTCAACAGGGGCGCGACCAGCGACCCGGTGGTGCTGCCGATGTTGTCCCACACCTGCTCACCCTCGTAGATGAACAGGAACGGGGGGTTCTGGCCTGCCGGATTGATGTAGATATCGTCGTAGCCGATGTTGCTATTGCTCGAGGACATCGTGTGGAAGCGCATGAACTTGAGGTGATCGCCCTCGCCGTTCGAGTTATAAGTCGTACCGTTCGGCCAGAACGTCCGCACCCGTAACCATAGCTGCTGCCCGCGCGTGACGTTCGACGGGTGGCTGATGACGCCGCCCCAGGTGCCGTAGGCCGTCTCCCCGGCCTGGACACTAAGCTGACACGAGTTCTTCGGACTATAAGAGTTAGTGGAATTGACCTTGGAGCCGGTGCCGGCATCCCAGCCGCACGACGCACCGACCGCCGAGGAATCGAAATTCTGTGTGATGGTCCACGCATCGGCACGCGGTGCGAGC
Organism: Steroidobacteraceae bacterium; assembly: GCA_036270175.1. GTDB lineage: Bacteria > Pseudomonadota > Gammaproteobacteria > Steroidobacterales > Steroidobacteraceae > 13-2-20CM-66-19. Next base: position 1,356 of record DATBCZ010000172.1, read on the forward strand.
GCGAGTCCCGCGGTAATGGCCAGAACGGTTGCGGCCAGTTTCATCATGTTGAGTACCCTCCAAGAATCGCAAAAAAAGTCAGATGTAATATTGACGCGTCGGCGGCACGAGTCATGAAGTCGCGAGCGACGCTGCCGGTCCGATATCGATCCGCTGTCGACTCGAATGACGGCCAGTGCGACCGAGCCCGTAGAGGCGGAAATCCGCGTGCGCCACATCGTGCGGCAGCTACTCAGTCCCTGGGTTCCCATTTAGGGCATCGGCGACGGGGTGGAGATTTGCACGCGCTCCCGAGGAGTGTCAACGGATAGATTGTTAAAGAGCCAATTAACCGGGTTTTTCTCATTTTCATGTCGCAAATTCACGACGAAATTCGCGATTTTTTCGGCTGAAAACCAACTGCCCCTCGCCGAGCCGCAGCGTTGCAGTTAGGTTGTCGCCGATTGGCTACGACCAGGTTTTGCATAGCTTTCGCATGGGTGCTGCGGCGCCAATCAGGACGTCGTGTTAGATCTGGACACCTCGCAGCGATCCTGACTTACAACATCCCAACCGCAAAGCTGCTCATAAAGACCGCGGACGCGAGCGGCGTTGCGCGCGGCCGAGTACTCCTCCAACACGCGCGCGCGTACCGTGGCTGTCGCGCCGCCATTTGCGAGAATTCGCGTCACCGCGGCCGCATACCCGCCGGCATCGTGCGCGCTGACGAGGTTGGGCTGAGATAGCACCTCGGTGAGTCCCCCGACGGCGTGCGCCACCATCGGGGTACCGATCACGACCGCCTCCAGGGCTGTCATGGGCAGCCCTTCGTGATCCGAACACATCACCACGGCATCCAGGGCGGCCATGCACGCGACGATGTCGGTCCGGTGACCGTGAAATGTCAGCGCAGCCGCGAGACCGAGCTGGTTGGCGAGCGCTCGGAGCGAGTCCCGCAACGGCCCGTCACCGAATACGTGGAAGCGCCAACGCCGCTGTGGCGCGTCCCGGCACAATGAGGCCGCCATTGCGAGAAAGAGGTCCACCCGCTTTACCGGAACAAGACGCCCGACGATGCCGATGTGGGTCGCGTCGGGCTCGCGCAGACGAAACTCCACCGGATGGCGTTGGGACAGCACGGCGTCGGGGTCGACGCCATTTTCGATGACGACGATCTTTCCGGGAGGTAATGCCTCCGCGAGCTTCACGCCAAGCTGCCCCGAAACGGCAATGACTTTCTGTTGAGCGTGTCTGGCGCACCAGCGGTCGAGAGCGCCGATGAGCGCGTGCCGACCACGCGCTTTCAGCCCGCGAGGAGCACTCTCGCTCGCCCCGTGGGCGGTGCGGATCGAAGGAACGTTGCGGCCAAACCGATTGGCGAGCGCGCCTAGCACGTTTTCCTTCGAGCGATGGGTATGCACGATATCGGGCTGCCAACGATCCATGAGCGCCCTTAGACCTGCCATGATCTGCAGCGAGCCGAGGCGGCGCTCGTCGAAGACAGTGACGCAGGCACGAGTCGCACGCAGCCGCTGCGTCAACTCTCCTTCATTCAACAGCGCGGCGGCGATCTCGATCCGTGGCTGCTTCTGCAGGTTCGTGATGAGCGTATAGGCCTGGACTTCGGCACCCGCCCAAAGGTCTCCGGAAATCACGTGCAGCACCTTGAGGGGCCTTGCCGCGGGGGCGGGCGAGCTCTGGACGATCATGGCGACGCTAACGCACGGCGGGCGGGGCGGCCTCGATCGCCCCCAACAATCGGGCGGCGGCGACCTTCCATTCCAGGCTGTAGGAATCGCGCCTGGCGGCGCAGCGCGCGGACCATTGCAACTCGTCGCGGCTCGCCTCGGCGACCGCGCGCGCGATGTCCTCTGGCGCGTTCCTGGCAAACACCGCGCCCTCGCGCAACAACTCACGCAGCGCCTGTGAATCGGAAACGACGAGCGGACGTCCGAGGGCCAACGCCTCGTATGCGCCGCACACCAGGCAGTCCTCCCGCGTCGTCAGGTCGACGATAACGCGGGCACCGGCCAGGAGGGCGAGATAATCCGGCTCACTGACAAACCCGGAAAGCTCCACTCGCTCGGTGCCGCGCGCCACTTGCGCCAGCGGACCGCGCGGCCGGCCGGTTATCGTAAAAAAGAGCGGTTGGGGCAGGTGAGGCGCGGCCTGGAGCACCGCCTCCAGAGGTTCATCCGCCGCCCAGGTACTGATGACGACCGCCCGGTGCGAACCGGGTTGCGTGTCCGCGGCTTGCAGCTCCGGCACGGGGTCCGGGAGGATTCCCGGCCGGCCACCAAGTTTGCGCACGCGCTCGGCGAGCGATGAGTTGGTAACGATCACAAGGTGAGCTTTCCTCACGACGAAGCGGTAGAGCGCGCCGAGCGGGAAGGGAGCGTGCTCCGCGCCCTCGATCACAGCGTTATGCGCGTCGACGACGACGCGGAACCGCAAAAAGGCTGAAAGCGCGAGGACCAGGTGTGCCAACACCAGTGACGGGACCTGTACGAAAACCGTTCGCTGTGGATAGCGGATCAACCGGTACAGCGTCGCCAGGGAATTGCGGGTATAGCGCACCGCTCGCCTCCCGGGACGAGACATCTCCACCAGCGGGATCTGCAATTCCTGCGTCACAGAACGGCTGCGCCGGTGCACTTCCCACGTGATCCAGCAGCTCTGCGCGGGTCCCGGCTGCTTGATTTCAGCATTCATTATCATAGCCTAGCCGAGCGCCACCGCCGGGTGGTCTACCCTGGTTCACGATTCGGGATTTACCGCAAATGCCTCTCCAGCAGCCGCCGGAGCTCGTTCTCGAGGCGCCCTCCCAGGCGACCGTGGGTCGGCAGGGTGACGAGCCGCTCGGCGATCCAGGCGGCCTCGGGCCACCGTGCGACGACCTCCGCCGGTGCCATCCCCATGATTTCGGGTAGAGGCCTGCAATACAGCCGCGAAATGCCCAGATGCCCCCCACGCCGCGCGAGGGCCGCGGCGCTCTCGGGGGTCGGACAAAAGACCGGCACGCGCCACAGGGGCGCCCTGTCCTGGTTTTGTAGCGCACTCACCGGTAGCCGGGCACCCGAGTCCTGGGCTAGCTGCAGCATGGCGGCCGTCTGCCGGGTAAAAACCCGGAAGGAGTCGCGCACATCCGCGGCCGCCGCCCCAAAAATGCGCAGCCATCGCTCGGGCAAGCGCACCGCATCAGTCAGAGGGCTGAACCGCGTCTGGCCGATACCCAGCGCGGGGATTCGTGCCAGGGCGCCGAAGACCAACGGATGAAGCGACAACGAATAGATAGCCGACCGCACCGCCCATTTCCACGCCGACACGTCGACCGAAGGAGTGTCTTCGTATTGCGCAGGGTCGCGCTCGGCGGCATCGCCGCTGATGAGCAGAACGCCACCCAGCGTGAGGGATGCCGGTTTAGCGCGCCCTGCGCTCAGCACCGTGAAGGGAAAGCGCGGGCGCCAATCGGACGAATAGGGCGCGAAACTTTGCGCGAGATCATGAACGAGCCTGCCGCGAGAGCCTGCGGACAAGGTGACCTGCTGGGGAAATGTGTCGGCTCCAAACGCATCGACGTGCACCATGACAGCGTTAGGCGCGCTCTGCAGATCATCGAGTGCGCCCGGCGCGGGCCCCAGGGTGTTGCGGGCGAGGTCATAATAGCGCGGCTTCGCGCCCGCCCACAGCGATGCCGCCGCAAGGTTCGGACACGCGTAGGCAGGGAGCAACACGACACGACTTTCCGGCGGCGTCCCGGCCGCGGCGAATGCCAGTCGCAGCGCGTGACCGAGTGCAGCCGTGCCGGAATCAAACAACCTCACGCCGACGCCGGGCCACAGTTGCGCCGGCGCCGTGCCGCGTCCCGGTGACAGTGCAGGTCGCGGCACTCGCCGGCCGGCCGGTGCGTGGCGAGCGAGGCTCATGCTACGGGTGTCGCGTCGGGGGCGGCTCTCGGGCTACGTTTGACGATATTTCCGAGCGCCACGGTGAGAGCCAGGTTGACCCACGGGAACGGGTAATACGCCACGGTGACGAACTGCCCCGCGATGATGAAACCCCACATGGCGATGTTGAGTCCCTTGGCCATGCTGGCCGCGAAATCCGCGCCGGGCCCGGCGCGCGCCTGGATCTCCCGCCCGCACTTGAAGTTACGGTATAGGATCAACACGAAGAACGTGAGGCCCACCAGCCCGGTGTCGGTTCCGACCTGTATGAAGATGTTGTGCGGCAGTTGCGCTTCACCGTACAACATATCCTCAGGGTAGTGGACCGTGTAATAGGGTGCGAAGTTGAAGTAGCCGACTCCGAGCAGCGGGTGTTGCTCGATCATCTCCACGCCGTGCTTCCAGTAGAGCAACCGCTGCTGCGAAGTCGTATCGCTACCCGAGGAGTTGAAGCGCGCCTTCTGCTGCTCGGGCAGTACCGCCCACCCGGCCGTGGCGAGCGCGACCACCACGAGCAGCGTTTTTATCGAAAGCCGCCCTTTGAGCAGGCCGCGGTAGAACTGGTACACGAGTCCGAGCTGCGACCCGCGGCTGCTGGCGCCCAATATCGTCATCGCGGCGGTGAGGGGGAAAGACAACAGTACCCAGTATTTGGGGCGGCTCACGTACGGCTTCACGAACGTGGCGAACTGCAATGCCAGCGGGGCAAACATCAACATCTGGACGGAGAGCTCGCCGGAATTCTGGAAGAAGCCCGGCGGCCCCTGCAGGCCCCAGTTCGTGAAGGCGAAGCCACGCATGGCCCACGTGCGGGCCCCAAAGAAAGACAACTTGAAGCTGGCGAGCAGGAAAATACACAGAAAGATGAGGAAGCGCCGCTCGGTGGTGACGATGTTGATGATCAGAAAATAGATCAGGTACCAGCCGAAAAAGTCGAACCAGTGCAACCAGGAGATGTCGGGGTACACAGCGAGCGACGACGACAGCAGG
>DATBCZ010000173.1:0-6103 GCA_036270175.1 Steroidobacteraceae bacterium
CCACCGCACTCCTGCGAGTAAGCCTCGAGCCGGGTTTTGAGCCACTCGCGCGCGGCACCGATGCCGCGTCCCGCGGAGATGGCGGTCGTATCCTGCGCCGAGAGCGTTGATCGTGTGCCAAAGCTCACGAGCTGCTCGATATCCGCCTGCACCCGCGCCGGGGAGATCGCCTTCACGGCAGCGGCGATGGCGGGATCGACGGTTTGCGTAACTTGTTCAGCCTGCGCCGGCCGCGCCAGGCCCGGGACTCCGAGTGCGACGACGGTGGCTGCGCAGGCCGCGGCGGCCCAAGGTAACGGGCCTAAAGTTTTTTTCATACCGACGTGACCGCAGAACTTGAGGGGGCCTGATTCTCGTACAAGCCGGCGCGTTTCGCATCGGCTTGCTGAAGTGATGGGTCCGTTCCCCGCTGCTCAGAGGGACAACGCCGGATTCCCCTCCACGACCCGTTGCTCGATTTGCGGGCGTTCGCCCTTGCTCCATAACGGCGTGCGGTGGACGACCCGGTAGAGAAGTGGGCCACCGTCGCGGCGGGTTATCGGCTCGATGGGGCGCGGGATACAGACGAACTCGCACTCCCACGCGTCGGCAGAGGCGCGAACGGTCGCGTAGCCGTGGCCTCCCATGTCGAGAAACGACAGGTGCGGAGCCAGTTCGTGATTTGTGAGGATCCGCGCTCTTTCCGCATCACCTCTGCGCGCGTATTCCAGGCACGACCGGACTCCATGACGCAGTAGCATGTTGACTGTCGGATGGGGCTTCGTCGATCCGGGCGGTCGCGCGAGATAGAGTGCGCGCAACGGATGGTCTTTGGGCAGCTTGTGTTCCAACGACTCGACCAGGCCCGGCGCGGAGATCGAACCGACGATGTAGGCGACACCAACAGGCTCGAATGCCTTCGGCGGCAGCGTTTCCGCGGCGAGACCCGCCCAAAAGCTGTGGCGGTCGCCGGCGATCGTGGCGAAGCCCGTGATGCCTTCGCCACGGACAAAGGAGTAGATCTCAGCCCGCTCAACATAGGCGGTGCTGTGGTCGCCGCCGCTGAAACCCGCGTAGCCCGCGCCCGGCCAGGGTTTCGTCAGACCCGGCGGCAGCCGCTGCGGATCCACGCGGAAGTCGAGCGTTCCGGTGGTGTTGCCCCAGACCTTCCAGGTCGCCGTCGAGGTTTTGAGGCGGTTGAGAAACCATTGTTTTTGGGTGGCGCCGAGAATGGTCTGCGGCGGCTCCTGCTTGCGGAAGTTAGGAATCTCCAACTCGCCAAACCGGATCGTCTCCGGTGGCTTGCGACCGTTGTAGATCCGACCCGCGTCCAGGATCTCGAGCGCCTCCTGGGGAAAGAGCTCCGGGAAATCCTTGCTCGTCAGGTCCTGCGCCTCCGCGCGGCCGGTGGGCTCCTCCGAGCGGTAGCTGCGTTGATCCGTGATGATGAGCTCGACATGACGGCCCCAGCGCATGGCGCGATAGCCGGTGAGACTGGCGAGGGCGGCGAGGTTGTTGGGCTCCTGGCCCAGGCCCTGTGCGTCGAAATGGGCGATGGGAGCATTGACCACCTTGGGCGGATCGAACCGCTCCAAGGAAGGCCCGCTCGCCTTGCGGATGCGCGCGGGTTGGTATTCGAACCACGCCTGCATCGCGGCTACTTTACGGGTCTGGGCGGGCCGGGTCGTGCCGTCGAAGACCTGCAGTGATTGCCACCCCTGCCAGGAGAATTCGTGGTTGTCCCACATCGCGACGAACGGGAAGCGGGCACGCGCGTCCTGCAGGTCGGGGTCGTGCAGATAGGCCCGGTAGACGGCCCTGTAATCGTCGACGGTCGTGGGAATATGGAAGTCCTGGATCTTCTCACCGTGCGCATACCGGACGATGTCGCGCAAGCGTCGGTCGTACATGCCCTGGGGGCGATCTTCTGGATACCAGACGAGCTCGTAGATAAAGTCGCCAAGGTGCAGAACGAAGCCCAGCCGATCCGCCTCCGGAGCGCGCTCGTCCTCGAAGATCATCCGCCGGTAGGCGTGTTGGGCGCCGTCGTTGGCATTCTGACAACTGACGAAAGCGAATTTCACGGGTCGCGGATCGTCCGGCGCCGGCGCGGTGATCGTTCGGCCGACGCGGCTCGTCATTCCAGTTTCGTCGGTGAAGCGATACCAGTAGACGCTGGCGGGCTTGAGGTTTCCCACGAGGGCCCGACAGGTCCAGTCCGCCGCCGCGGAAACCACCGCCGCCGCCGACACGACCACCTGTTTGAAGGTGTCATCTTCGGCCACTTCGACGATCAGCCGGCCGTCCGTTCCCGTGTCCAAAGGCCGGCGGGTCCAGAGGAGGACGCTGTCCGGTTGTGGATCTCCCGAGGCCACGCCCTCGGGAAAGAGGTCGCGTCGCTCGTTCGAAGGAACGTGCGAGCGAACGGGCTTCTTGGTTGCCCAGACAGGGGTCGCACCCAATGCGGCCGCGGCCGCCATGAATTCCCGCCGGGTGACCCGACTCATGCCGCTCTCCTTTTGCGCGGGCCTTGCCCGCTCACCGTCGACCCGGGGTGGCCCTACGGACCACCCGTTCGCCGCATGCGGCTCACCCTGTCAAGCGGACGCGGCGCGCGTATGCGCGCTTTGCCCGAGGATTTCCACCGCAGATTTATACAATTTCGCTCGCACCGTGAAGCGTTCACTGGCCCGAGTCACATAACGGACGGCAACTTCTACACCGCCGACAGCAGGCCGTATACTGATTCCGGGTGTTGCAGTGATCTGCGCGCCACGCCGCGTGGGGGCGTTGTTCTTCCATTCCTGCTCCGCCTGCTTCGAGCTGTCCGTGGTGGCCTCCATTACATCCTTATAGAGGGTCTCGGCGATCGGGGTAGCATCGCGGTCGTAAGGAACCAACACCAGCACCTCGTCCCACAGCCACTGTCCTGAAGTCGAGAAGTTGAAGTAATGGCCGCTGATGGCGAAACTGTTCGTGAACGTTACGCGCCGCCCGGTCGGGTGTCCGGCGTCCGTCCAGTTGCCCGTCTCGAGTAATACCGTATGGAACATGCCGAGCTCGATGACCTCGCCGCTGACACCATTGATTTCGACCCAGTCGCCGAGTCGCATCCCATTCTTTCCCATCAGCACCAGCCAGCCGATGAAGGCGACAATGAAGTCCTTCAAGGCCACCGTGAGGCCGGCGCCGACGATGCCCAACATCGTGGCGAGTTGCGTCGGCATTCCGACCAGCACCAGCAGGATCACGACGATGCTCAGGATCTGGAGGCTCACGCGCGCGACACTGCGCAGGGTCTCCACCTGGCGCCGGTCGAGTTTCATGCGCCCGACGAGTCGCTCGAGCCACTGATCGACAAACACCAGGAGCAACAGGATTACGATCACGATGATCACGCTCAACAGGCCCGCGTGCATCACCGCCGTGGCCTGCGAGGCGACGACCTCGTTCCATTTGCCGTAGACCTCGGCTAGCTGGCGCCGGTCTGAGATGCGCTCATCGAGCGAAGTCAGGAGTCTCTGGTCGGCGGCGAGTTGCCGGGTGGTGGCGAGGAGGGAGGTGGTCGAGTCGGGTGCGGGTGAGTTTGCCTGGGCGGGCGGCGTTTCCGGGGCCGCTTTGGCCGGGACAGATGTCGCTTGGGTCGTCTTAGCCGATGTCGGCTGCGCCGGGCCTGGCGTGGCTGAGGCTGGCGTGCCGGCTGCAGGCGTGGCCGATGCTGGCGCCGACCTGTTGAGGCCGCCCGCGCCGCTCTTACTCGTTTCGAGTTGTGTTGCGAGTTTCTGGCGCTCTTCACTCAGACCGGCGGCGGTGGTGGTGGCCTGTGTGGCGGCGAACTGCAGAAAGCGCTCCTTCTTTCGCAGTGCCAGCCACTCTCGTACTTTTTCCGCCAGCCCATGAAGGGCGGTGAGAGGACTGGCTGCCGTCGGCGACGTCGCACGGCTGTTGGCCGCGTTGGTGTGATCCTGCATCATCTTCTGAATGCGCTGATGCACGTTCCCGCCGGCCTGCAACAGATCGTGGTTGGCGGCGGCGACCTCGTCCTTATCGAGCTCCAGCTGCGATTGCGTCAGGTCCAGCCGGTCCTGCAGCGGGCCCTTCTGCGCATCGGCCGCCTTGGCGAGGCTGGCGGTGAGCTGATCCACCTGCGCCTGATCGCTCTCCAGCTGCTTCTGCGACTTTTGGAGACGGTCGGCGATCGTCTGTGCCTCCGGGCTCAGGACCGGCGGGTGGGCCTCAATCTGTCGCAGAGCGGCAGCGAACGCCACATCGAGCTCGTGATCGGCCAACCGTGTGGCGGCCTGCGCGTATTGCTGCTCTTCGGGTGCGCTTGCAAGCGCACTTAGCCTTTGTGCGCGCCGAAGAGTACGCTCATCCACCGCGATCTCAGTATCGACCGTGAGCGACCCCGCCACCGGCTCCTGCTTCCCGAGCTCCGGCGGTGGAGGTTGGTACGTTGCCCAGATGCCGTAAACGGCAGCGGCAAGTGAGGCCAGCAACACGGTGGCGGCAGTTTTCTGTAGGGCGCGCATCGTTGCAAATCGTAAGTGACGACGCCCGCTATGATGCCACGTCGCCGGTTTACGTTTCCCTCGAAATGTTTGGCACTTCTTTGGCGGCCGCTGACACTCTTTGCGGGTGCGGCCACCCTGCCCGCCATCGCTATAGAGCAAGCTGTGTCATATGACTCAGAAAACAACCCCGGTGGGGTCGGCGCGGGGGTGGAGCCTGCGCACAGCATTATTGTGGAGCCTGGCGGCCTTGGCGCTGCTGGTTGCGGCGGGCGCGGTGGTCTGGTGGTGGAAATTCCGTGACACACTCCACTACGTTACCGCCCGGGTGACCCGGGGGGACATCCACCGCTCGATCAATATGACGGGTGCCCTCAACCCCGTCGTTACCGCGCAAGTGGGCTCCTTCGTATCCGGTAATATCAAGTCGTGGTCCTGCGACTACAACACGCAGGTGAAAATCGGTCAGCAGTGCGCGCTCATCGATCCGCTCCCTTTCCAGGTTGTCGTCGACGAGGACGAAGCGGACGTTCGCACCTAGAAAGCGCAACTCGTGAAGGACAAGGCGGCGGCCGCCAACGCCCGCCAACGCCCGCGTGGTTTACTTGCGCGACAAGAAGCTCCGCGACCAGGGAATCGTGTCGCAGGAGACGCTGGACGCGGACAAATCAGCGCTCGATCAAGATGTCGCGACGATAGACCTCGATACCGCCACCATCGCCGCGAAACAGGCCGCGCTGCACGCCGCACAAGTCAATCTCGGCTACACGAACATTGTCTCACCCGTCAACGGTACGGTAATCACTCGTTACATTGACGTGGGGTATACCGTTGTCTCAAACCTGCAAAGCTCCACGTTGTTCCTGATTGGGAAGGACATGACGAGCATGCAGGTGGATACCAACGTCAGCGAGGCTGATGTCGGCGAGGTACATGACGGTCAGAAAGCCAACTTCACTGTGCAGGCCTTTCCCAACCGGACGTTCGAGGCCACTGTGCGCCAGGTCCGAAAAGGCCCGATCACAGTGCAGAACGTCGTCACCTACGACGTGGTGTTGGATGTGCAGAACAAGGATCTGGCGCTTTTGCCGGGGATGACGTCGGACACGCACATCATCACCGCCGAGCGGCAGAATGTTTTGCGGGTGCCGCTGCCGGCTACGAGGTTTGTTCCGGAGGGTATGGGGCGTGGCGGGAGTGAGCGTGGTGCGGCGGGGCTGGACTCACATGGTCCTGCGACGTCCGAGCCGATAGCTGGCACGGGAAGTGGCGGCGAGGGCGCATATACACCGGAGGCCGGCGGCCAGGGCGGCAACGATCAACCACGGCAGCGTCGTTGGAACCGCGAGCAGGGCGGGGCTGGGCCCGACGATCAGTCGAGGCACCAGCGACCGCCGCGCGCGTCAGATTCCAGCGATCAAAGCAGTACGCCAGAGGGCCGTCGCGCGCCGGGTGAGGGCAGGCGCGACCCGAGCGAACGCCAGGACGCCGTCGGTCCTGGGCATCGGGTTCGCGGTCCGCGCGCGATGGCGCGTATCTGGGTGTTGAGAAACGGAAAGCTAACCCCGGTCGTGGTGCGGACCGGTCTCGACGACGGTACCCTCGTCGAAGTC
>DATBCZ010000174.1:0-9108 GCA_036270175.1 Steroidobacteraceae bacterium
GATCCTCCCTCCCAATTCGATCCAGACAACGACCGACAACTCCCTCTTCACCGATGTGGATCTGCTCGCCCGGCGCCGGGGTGAGAACGTCGACTGGATGGCCCGCCTGAGCGCCGGGTACGAAAAGAGCTTCGTACAAAACGGCCTCGGCGACGACCGGCGCATCAGCATCGCCTCGATCGAGATGGTCGACCGCTCGCTCGGCCTGCTGGCGCGGATCGGGCGCCAGACACGCAACCAGGACGGCGTCCTCGGTACGTTCGACGGGATGTTCGTGTCCTATCAATGGCGGCCCGCCTGGGGGATCAACGTCGCGGCCGGCTACCCCGTGGAGGAAACCAACTCCGGAGTGCGGACCGCACGGCGTTTCGAATCGGTAGCGCTGGCTTTAACGCCGCCCGGGGCGCATTGGGACGCCAGTGTGTTCGTCGCACTACAACAATTCGACGGCCTCCGCGATCGCCAGGCCGTCGGGATCGAGAGCCGTTACCTGGCGTCATGGGCGTCACTCATTGCTATCGTTGACTACGACACCTTCTACCGTTCGCTCAACACGGGGTCGCTGCTCGGCACTGTGCAGCTCCCCGCGCGCTGGAGCCTGAGCTTCGACGCGGAGCGGCGCAACTCGCCCGTCCTCACGACACGCAACGCGCTCATCGGGCAGCCGGACAACACCCTCGCGCAGCTGGAGCAGGTTTTCACGATTCAGGAGATATTCCAACTCGCGCGTGACCGCACTCACTACACGACGGACTACAGTGTTACGGCGACCCGCCCGCTAGGCCAGCGATTCCAGTTCTCCACCACTGTGTCCGCCACGGAAACCGGCGCGACTCCCGAATCCGGAGGCGTCGACGCCCAGCCGGCCACCGGCCTCGAGCTCACTTACCAGGCGCAGATCTACACCTCGAGCCTGTGGCGGACCGGCGATTTCAGTGTCCTGACGGCGACCTATTCCAACACCGAGATCGGCAAGGTCACCGGGGTGAGCGCCAGCAGCCGCTTTCCGGTGAACGGTGCCTGGCGCATCGGACCGCGCCTGACCATCGACCGACGCAACCTCACTATCGACGACAGTACGGAGCTCACCTACATCCCTTCGGTGCTGATCGACTATCAGAAAGATCGCAGGCTGCTCCAGTTCGAGGTCGGCGGCCAGATCGGCAAGCGCGACGCGCTGCTACAGAGCCAGAATACGAAGCGCTACTATGCGAGCCTCGCCTACCGCTTCAGTTTCTAGGTATGACAATCCTATCCCGGCTCGCGACTCGAGCAGTCATTCTGGCGGTTGCACTGTCCGCCTGCACGACGCTGCCTGGCACTGCAAGCCCCGAGGAATATCTCGACCCGGAGACCGCGGCCACCATCAGCATTGTCGGCAAGCCGCTGGTATTCGCACACGAGCGCCCGGAGCGGGCGGCGCACATGCGCGACTACGTGACGTTGGCGGCTGCGGCTGTCAATCGCAGTGGCAAGACTGACTATGTCCTGGTCGCCTACGATTGGACGACCTTCGATGAGCACGGCCGCTCTGGAGAAACTGCCAGCGCCGCTACCACTCTCGTCGTCGCGGCGGATGACCGGCGCATCACACTCAGCCTGGCAGGCCATTCCGCCCACGATGTGGGGATAGGAACACCGGTGCACCCTCCCCCGGCCGGCTCGGCAACACCCGACATCTATCGAACGGATCTCGCGACGATGCGCTTCATCGCGGCCGCCCGCCACCTGGAGGTATTGAAACAGTCCGACGCCGCGGCGACGGCTTACCCGATATGGGACGACCAGAGAGCCGCGCTGGGTGTTTTTGTCGATCTGTTGAGCGGCGGCCAGGCAGGCCGCACGGGCGATCTCAGGCGGTAGTGGAGGGCTGGTCCGACTCGGTCGAACCGGGATCGAACGCGCCGGCGTCGATGAATCCATGCCGGAGCGCATAGAGCGTCACCGCGGCCGTGTTGTGCAAGGTGAGCTTGCGCATCAGGTTGGCGCGGTGTTTCTCGATCGTCTTCACGCTCAGTCCCAACTCCCGGGCAATCGACTTGTTGGACTGCCCCAGGGCGATCCGGGTCAGAACCTGGCGCTCACGGCCGGTCACCAGTCCCTCGGCGGACAGCGCCCGCTTGGGCGCCAGGCCGCTCACGAAACCGGAAACAACTTTCGCCGCCACGGAGGCGCACAGGTATTGACGCCCCGCAACCACCGCACGGATGGCCCTGATGAGATCCTCACGACCGGAGTCTTTCAACACATAACCATGAGCCCCCGCGTTGAGCGCCGCCCGGATGTACTCCTCCTCGCCATGAGCGGTGAGCACCAGCAGACGGGTGCCGGGACTGAGTGCCAGCAACTCGCCGATCAACGCTATACCGGAACGACCGGGGAGCGCCACGTCGGAGATGATGAGCTGCGGCTTGAGATCGCGGACGAGAGCGATCGCCGCGGCGGCGTCACCGGCAGATCCTACCACCGCCAGATCGCGCTCCATCTCGAGAAGCGCGCGCAGCCCGTCGCGCAGGATGGCGTGATCCTCGACCAGGACAATCCGGGTTTTAGACCCCGCGGCGAGCACACCTTGTTGGCTCGCGTCGCTAGTGCTCAAACTTAGCCCCCTGACCGTGATCTGCTTTCCCTGACCGCACGGCCTTGGTTCGTGTTTGAGGGGAATCATACGGCGACTGGGCGGTTCATGCCCGTCTTTAGTAGTAGGTATAAACCCTACCTCACCCCGCTCCGGCGCATCAGTTAGGAAGAAGCCGGCGGATCGTGGCGAGCAGGTCACCCATATCGAAGGGTTTTGTCAGAACTTCGTCCGCCCCGGCTTCCCGGGCGCCAGCCAGGTAGGCGTGGGTGCTGATGGCGTCAGGCTTGTAGGCCAGCGGCCCAAAGCTGCCGCCACCGGAAATCGCAACGACCCGCACCCGGGGATACTGGCCGCGCACGATTCTTATGAGCTCCAACCCGTGCACCTTCGGCATGATGACATCCGTCACGACGATGTCAGGCTGGTGACCCTCCAGGGCCTGCAGGGCGCCGTCCGCGCTGTTCGCCACGACGACAGTGAAGCCGGCGCGCTCCAGGACCCGCTGGATCGCCTCGCCAACCTCCAACTCATCATCGACGACCAGAATAGCTGCCATGTCAGCTAATTTCCTCCCGCGTACTCGATGCCAACGGCAGATAGACACGAAACGTCGTGCCGCGGCCGATGTCCGACTCAACCGTGATGCTACCGTCCATGGACGTCACGATTCCGTGCACGACGGAAAGACCCAAACCCGTCCCTTCCCCCACCCCTCGTGTCGTGAAGAACGGTTCAAAGATGTGCGCCATCACAACCGGATCCATGCCGTGTCCCGAATCGCTTACTTCCAGCATCGCATACTTACCGGGATCGAGCTGCGTGACCGTCGGATTCTCTGCCACGCGCAATCTGACGGCAAGCGTGCCACCCGTGCGGCGCATAGATTGGTAGCCGTTCGTGCACAGGTTGATGACGACCTGGTGTATCAGGCTCGCATCACCCGATATCGTGCTGTCATCCTCCAGCGGATCGAACACGATGTCGATGTTCGCGGGAACGATTGCCCGTAGCAGGGCGAGCGCTTCCTCTACCGTAGGACGCAGCGGAAAGATGCTGGTCTGCGGTACGTCCATCTGGCGGCTGAAAGTCAGAATCCGCGAGACGAGGCTGCGCGCCCTGTGCGCTGCAGCAACGATGCGCGTGAGGTCCTTGGCGACTGCGCTGTCGGGAGGCGTGTCGTCGAGGGCGACCTGCGAATACAGCAGGATCGGCGTCAGGATATTGTTGAACTCATGGGCGACGCCGCCGGCGAGCGTGCCGATCGTCGCAATACGCTCGCGATGTAACAGCTGCCGCTCCAGGTCCAGGCGCTTGCGCTCCGAGACCTCGCGCTCACGAATCTCATTGGCCAGCTGCTCGTTCGCGCCCACCAGCTTCTCGCGCATCGACTCCAGATGATGGGTGAGGTCCTTTACCTCCCGGATCGAGCTGTTCATCTCCAGGTGCGCGTGTACGTCACCGCCGGCAACCCGCTTGGCCGCTTCCTGCAGGCGTACCATCGGCCGCGCGATGACAGCGGACAACCAGACGGACACCGCAATCGAGACCAATGTGAAGGTGAGTACCGCCAGCAGCAGGCGGCGTTTCGCGCCAATGATGCGCTCGAGCGTGGGACCCTCGTCGAAGCCGAGCCGGAGCATGATCGAGCGGTCGCCCCGCTTGACGCGATGGGTGATGTAGTAGACCTGGTCGCCATGGTCGCCGAAGTCAAAGTCGTCGGCTCGCGGCACGGGGGCGATGTCGATCGCCAACGAGCTGTGCAGCTTGCGCTGGCCATCGGTGATCTCGGAGAACACCACCTGCCCGGTGAGCATGGCGCCATCCAGCAAGGCCGCCGCGCGCTGCTCGAATTCCTGCTCGCCCGAGGCCTCGAGCTCGTCCGCGGTGAGCCTGCTGAAGGAGCGTACCGAGTTGACGAACAGCTCGGCATAACCCTCCTGGATGATGACCGAGACCCCCAGGTACAGCAGTGGCACGAGAGCTGCGTGAATGACGAGCACCACGCCGATCAGGCGTACGCGCAGACTGTTGATCAATCGGTCCATAACACCCGGATCACGCGGATCTTCGGATTGCGCGCCACATCGCGTTGCCACATGAACGTCACCGCGTTGGGATCCACCGACAGCTTATCGAGAATGCGGCCGCTCGAATCGAGCTCCTCCGGGCGCAGCCAGCCGTGCCGGTTGAGGCCTATGAGCATCTGCCGGTCGTAGGCCGACTGCGACATTGCGGCGATGACTTGCAGGAAGATCTGGTCGAGTCGCGGGTCACTGCGGTTGCGGATCGGGTGCAGCGGACTGCTGTTGACCAGCACCGGCACGCCGAGAAACAGTTTGCGAACGCTCACCGAGTCGAGATCGACCACGGCGCTGTCCGCGCGCACCACCAGCACGACGCTTTGCGAGCCGGCCGACCCGAGCGGGGCGCCGAGCAGCAAAGCCAGCAGTAGAAGTGCGCGTCGCATGATCAAAACAGCGCTGCGCTCCATTGCAGCCGGACATCCATGTAATGCCCATTCAGCAGGTGGGTATCGGTGAGCTGAGTGGTAAGCGCCTGCCGCTCGGTGAAGTCCCAGCGCACTCCGCCGACATAGCGGGAGCGGGCGAACTGCCTGAACAATTTCAAGTAGGCGGAATTCGCGACACCGGCGGATTCCTCATACCGCGCGAAGCCGGTCAAGTTGTGCGCGAAGTGGCGCTCCGCCTCGACATAACCTACGCCGAAGGTGTCCGCTGCCACGGACCCCGTGTAATGCAGCTGCGCCTGGGCGAAGTAGACCGTCGCCGTCACGTTCCACGAGTCGCCCGCATAGGCCCCGAACAGTCCATACAACTTGAGATCCACGTGGTCGAGTCCGACCAGGCGCAGAGGGAGCGGACCCTCCACGGCCAGTTGATTGTCGGACGCCAGGATGCCCACACCCGTCTCGGTGAACTCCCCCGGATGCAACGAGGCGCGTGCCTGATAACCCATGCGACGCCCGCCGTCCGGGTGCACGAGATCGAATGGCTCGAGGCCCTGGTCGGTGAATTTCGGCGCCACGCCCCCGGCGACCGCCGTGCGCAGCCGCCAGTCGCCAAACACCTCCCGGCTCGATTCGATCAGGACGCCTGTGAAATGCTGTGGCAGGACGCCGCGCAGGTCCTCCCATTCGTCGATATCAGGACGGGTGATACTGGTCTGGAGGTACTGCCCGTGGTGATGATCGTGATTCCAGACGCTGGTCGGCTGGTGATAGCGGCCGACCCAGATAACCGTATCGCTGGAGAGTTGCCAACCGAGCTGGAAGCGCTCGAGGTCGCCTTCGTGGTCGGAGATCAGGTACTCGCCGAACAGCTTGAGGGGCCCTTTCTGCAGGGTCAGAAGGGCATCGGCCTGTACGACCTGGTCGTAGAGCTGTGTTTCGGGCGACTGGCGGTCGAAAGTGCCCACGGCTTGGGCGCTGGGCAACAGCAGAAATTCGTACTGCAGCGGGTCACCCCGCGCGAACGGCGAGCACAACACGGATAACACGATCAGCAGCCGAGAAACACGCATGCGCCCCCCGAAATTCGGCCCCCTTCCATTAAGACAAATACCGGGGCGCCAAACCGTCGACTGGATCGCGTTACGCCCGCCTGGGGAGGGGCGTTGTAGTTGTTTATTGAACTGGGTCGTACTACAGCATTGTCCCCGGTGGAAGTACAGTGCTACGCCACTACACGTCGTGCAACGCAAGCATGGCGAACAGGGATACATCCGGTGCACACTATGCGGAACCCGATATTGAACTGTGAGAAGCGCCCCATGTCGCCTCCCCCCATGAGGTCTGCGCCCGCAACGATCCTGATCGGCAGCCTCCTGTTGGTCGCGGGCCCTCGCTGGGCGGCATCCGCGGAAACGCCTCAACCTCCCCGAGTGACATCGTCCACGCCCGATCCGACTGCGGCGGCCAGGGCCGATGAGCTCCCCCACTTCCAACCCGGGCTATGGGAATACCGGCGGACCCTCGTGAAGCCCGGGGCAGGCCAACCCCAGGTGTCCACGTTCCAAAGATGCAGTAATCCTACTACCGAGTTCCGGCAGAAGATGGCGGAACTCGAAAAGAAAGGCTGTCAGTTCTTGCCAGCCGAGCGAAACCAGCAGGGCTATATCTCTCAGTGGACCTGTCCGACGCCAGCCGGACCCATTAGATTCCGCGACGTGTTGATTTCGCAAAGCGCTACGACGTATCAGAGCGTGAGTGAGGCACACAGTGATGAGCAGGCCGTACGCACGACGATCGATGCCGTGCGACTCGGCGAGTGCGCCGGCGCCGGACTCCTCGGGATTCCCAAATCGAAACGCGCGAACCCTCCATCCTTCTTGAAGCAGGGCCCGCAGCAGTCGGTCACACCGGCTGGCGACCTACCCGAATCCAAACCACAATGAGGGCGAGTAGCATCCCGACACCGAGCGACGCGGCATCGGGTTCAGGAACCGCTACCGTGGTTACTTTGACTCTATCCAACTGGACTTCGCCGATGAAGCCCTGCGAGCCGTCGGCGTTCGAATCTCCGAACGACGCAATGCCGCTCGCGTCGCCGCCGAATCTCGGCCCATGGCCCGGCGTAAAATTCAGCAGCCCCGTGAGGCTGATCGACACGAGTGCCAGGTGCCCTACGCCCTGGTCGTCGAGATACGCGCCACTATCGGTAATGGTGCATTGACCTCCCAGGAGATCGAGATACAGGCTGTCTGATCCGGCGCCGGGCGCATCGGGTTGGAAGGTCCCGCCGGCCCATTGCACGCTCGACCGCAGAAAATCGGTGCCCGTGAAGGACACCACGCCGGCCGGGTTCCCTGCGTCCGGTGTGGGCAGGAGGTCGAGATTCAAGTTGATGACAGCCGAGACATTCGTGTCCGACAACGGGCTCTGCGGAAAACCGCTGCCCGCCGAGTCGTACGCGGCGATCTGTCCAGACCAATCGATCGCCACTGTATTTGCCAGAGTGAGGGCTGGAGCCAGCAGGAGGGCGAAGAGCAGCGGCAGTTTTGTTGTTTTCATATTCCCGGCGCGTCCTTTTCGAGTTGAGCTTGCCGGTGTTGTGTTGCAAGAATCACACCATGAGGAGTGGTCTCAATCCAATCATCCACTTGGGATGGAGGCCAGATTCCGTCAACCGCTGGATTGTAAGGAAACCCGACTGGCGCGCCGTCGGCAGGCGTTGCGCCACCCGCTCAGCGTACCGCCAGGCTCTGCGGTGTCAGGTTTGACTGCGACGATTCTCGCAGGTGGTGATACCGCTGAAGCAGCTCGTCCGGGGTGACGAAGCCGTCGATACGCAACCACGGTGTATCCGGAGCGACACGCAGAAACGTAACCGACGTGTGGCTCATCTTGTCTCCGCGCCAGACATTGAAGGCGCGCTGCGCGGCAAGGCTCGCCTCGATCGTGCCGGTGTAATGCTGCCAGCCCGCTCGCGCGTGGAACTTGCGCGCGTACTCACGTAACCGTGCAGGCGTGTCTTCCTCGGGGTCCACGGAAATTGACATGAGGTGCACGGTCGCACTCTCTGCACCGAGTCGCTTCTGGAACTGTGCAAACACCTGACTCATGAGCGGACAGATCGAGCTGCAGCTCGTGAAGATGAAGTTCAGAACCACGGGACGTCCGTCGTTCATCTCCTGGGGCAGTGACACAACCTTTCCGTCGTCCCGCACCAACTGCACGGCCGGTACGGCGTAGCGCACCGCTGCGGTGCTGATGACCGGGGCTGCTTCAGCAGGCGGCTCGCTTGGGGCAGCACCGACCGGGAGCGCAGCGAGCAGCATTGCCGGCCAGAAGGTGGCACGGGCGCGCCCGCGGCCGACAGGCAGGTCAGCCTGAGCGGATATGAGTTCTGTGGAGGATTCAGCAGACATGCTCCCTACAATAGCCCGGGGGCGCCGCTGTCACACTGAGCCCGATCCCCACCTGCGGCCTGCGGCTCTTTCCCCCCATCCAAGTACCGAGAAACCCTACCTCCGAGTCGGCGGGGAAACCCAGGTCAGGGCACCAGCCACGGCGTGTCGGCCACCACGGCGGTTCCCTGCGGCGCGTCGAAGTGAACGATATACCCGCCCTTGGACGCAAAATGCTGGTGCGTCCCGAGGGCAAGTCTCGGGTAGTACCCGGTAAGCGTACGGTGCTCCAGGAGAGCCTGCAGCTGCTCGATCAGGTAGGCGGGCGAGGCGTGATCCGTCATCAGTTTGAGGGTATCGCCAAGCAGGGTGCACGCGAGAAACGTATCGGCCTGAGCCTGCAGGTCCACGATGGGAATATGTCTGAAAGCGAACCAACCGACCGCATAATCGAGTTGCACGCGGCGGCGCTGCGGGAGCTCGACCGGATAACTCAACGCAACGTGCTCGCGCCAGCGCGGCGGCAGGGACGCGTGCTCCAGGCCATTCATCAGGCCAGACACGTAGACACGGCCAGGAGGTGGGCTGGAGCTCGTGAGGGCCGCGAGGTCTACCGGCCGCAGCCAGAGCACGACGATTGCCGAGGCCGGCCTGTGGGAAAG
>DATBCZ010000175.1:0-4892 GCA_036270175.1 Steroidobacteraceae bacterium
ACTGGCGCCGGTCGGCCATGTTGATGGGGCGCGGGATGAATGGCACTGGCTTGTGCGGATTGGAGACATACTCGTCGTGCCCGCCGGTCGTCGGCGGCGTGAAGCTCGCCATAAAACGATCGCCCAGATAGAGCGGTGTCAGTGTGCCCATCGGCCAGCGCGGTGACTCCTCCCAATGGTTAGCCCCGGTGGCGTATGTCAGAACACGCGGTACGTGCGGGTCCGGCGACCCCTTCAGATAGTGATCGAAGAAAGGCTTCATATATTTGACACGAAACTCATCCGCGGTGTCCCCGGTGAACGTCAGCGCGCCCAGGTCATCGCCGTAGTGATTCACTCCAGAGTGGCGCCAGGGGCCGATGACCAGCGACACCATGTCGTTGTATTTATCCTTGAGTGCCTTGTAGACCGCAGGGCCGCCGTAGGAATCTTCCTGGTCCCATTGCCCGACCACGAGGATCGTCGGCACGGTGAGGGGTCGCGCGCCCATCCATTTGTCGACCGCCTGGAGGGACCAAAACTCCGTGTAGGCCGGGTTTTGCATCAGCTTCTGGATGAAGGGGTATTGGTCGATACCCCACTTACGGGCGTAGTCGCCCGACGATCCCGCCTCGAGATAACGCGTGTAGTCGTCACCGGAACCGAAGGCGACCTTGTTGTCTTTTTCGGCCTTGGCCGTGCTCTGCTCGACCACGTAGTCCATCGTAGGGTTGCGGAAGGCGCCGTAGTGAAAGTCGTCGTCCCCGATCCAGGTGTCGACCATCGGGCTCTGGGGTACCGCTGCCTTCACTGCCGGATGAGGGTTGATCTCCGCCATCAGCGTGGTGAAACCGAGATAGCTACTGCCGACGACACCGACCTTGCCGTTGGTTTCAGGGACGTTTTTGACGAGCCAATCGATCGTGTCGTAGGCGTCGGTCGATTCATCGATGCCCGTGGAGTTCAGTGGCCCCACAATGGGGCGGGTCATGATGAACTCGCCCTCGGAGTTGTGCATGCCGCGGATGTCCTGGTAGACGCGGATGTAGTTGTCTTCGACGAATTCCGCGTCCATTGCCGGCAGGATGTCGAGGATGGACTGACTGTTGGTGCGCGCCGTGGACTCCTTCGCGTCATAGGGGGTTCGCGAGAACAGGATCGGGCCGCCGGCCGTGCCTTTTTTCATGACAATCACGGTGTACAGCTTCACACCATCCCGCATCGGGATCATCACCACGCGCCTGATGAAGTCGGCATCCGGACGCACGCTGTCGTAGTGCGCGACTACGTCGGGCGCCATCACGGTTATCTTGGATTGCGCCGGCGTCGCCGCCTGGGTCTGCGAGGCGAACGGCGACAGCGACACGAAAGCCGTCGCGCAACCCAGGGTCAACAGATGTTTCATTTAAGAGTTCCTGCTGGCAAAGACATTATTCGCGGACCGGCGGTCCGGCGCACCGATGAGCCGGCGCAGGACGCGAATAATACGTGATCTGCCAGGGCAGGTCTCGAAGGGCAGGGGCTTTGCGATAGCCCGTGCGATAGCGAGTGAGCAGCTAGTCGCGCTTAGTGTCTTTGCCCGTCCGTAGAGCGAATCGCGACCGCTCCACCAGCTCCACACCGGGTAATACACGACCGTCCCCCACGGGGTCTCCCAGTTGCGTCTGAAGCGGGACGACTCCTGCCCATATGGGAAGCGCGTAGTCTTCCTCGTCGTCGGCTGGCGGTCCCATACGAACCTTCGCCGCCACTTCTTCCAAGGGAAGTGCGAGCACCACGGTCTGCTTCATTTCCAGTTCATTAGGCCCGCGCACCTCATCCCAGCGTCCCGGTACGATGTGGTCGGTGATGATGCGCAAGGCCTCCATTTTCTCCGCGTGCTCCGCAACCAGGCGCGCGCGGCCCAGTACCGTCACCGAGCGATAGTTCATGGAGTGATGGAAGGCCGAGCGGGCGAGCACATACCCGTCTACCAAGGTAACAGTCAGGCAAACGTCCACGCCCTGCGCCAATGTTTTCAGCATCCGGCTGGCCCCCGAGCCGTGCATGTAGAGGGTCTCGCCCGAGCGCGCGTAGAGGGTGGGTATCACGAACGGCTGGCTGTCTTGAGTAAAGCCTACGTGACAGAGAAATCCCTCATCCAGGATTGCATGGACCTGCGCTTTGTCGTACACGGCGCGCTTGCTCAAACGACGGACTTTCGTACGTTGTGTCGGGGCGTAGGTGTTCATGGCCGCCATGATAGGTAAACTAGTGGCGGTACACATCGGCCACTTTTTGATAATTCGACTGGACCACTTATGGCCACCGCCGTCGTCATAGATCCCGCCTCGTCCGTGCCGTTGACCCGGCAGATCTACGAATTCTGGCGTCTCGGGATTCTCAACGGCCGCTTCTCCGGCGGCGAGCGCGTTCCGTCCACGCGTGAGCTGGCTTCTGCGCTCGATCTTGCGCGCGGCACGATCACCCAGGCGTACGAGCAGTTGATCAGTGAGGGGTATTTTCAGACGACCCACGGCTCCGGAACCTTTGTCTGCCGGCAGCTCCCCGAGGACCTGTTGAATGTACCTGCCGCGGCTGGTCGCCGCCTCGCTCATGAGGCGTCCGCGCCGCTCTCGACGTTCGGCAAAAGGCTGCAGAAAGACTATCAACAGCTGAGCGCGCGCCCGGGATACATCGGCTTCTCTCACTGGGGTCCCGATCTCAATCTGTTTCCGCTGGAATTGTGGCATCGCCTGTACGCTAAAAGTCTGCGCGGCCTCGGATCGGACGCGTTGGGCTACGCGGAATATGCGCGCGGCTATGAGCCCCTGTGCGAGGAGATCGCGAAGTACGTCTCGCGATCGCGAGCTGTGAGTTGCTCTGCCGAGCAGATCATTGTGGTGAACGGATCGCAGCAGGGGCTGGATCTGTGCGCGCGCCTCCTGCTCGAGCCCGGGGATGAGGTGGCCGTGGAAAATCCCGGTTACTCGGGCGCGAGTCGCGTCTTCGAGGCCACCGGCGCCCGGTTGCGGTCCGTTCCGGTCGACAAGGAAGGTATTGTCTGCGCCCGGCTGGGTGAGGCTGCCAAAGTGGTGTATGTCACCCCGGCGCATCAGTTTCCGACGGGTGTCGCGTTGTCATTGCGGCGGCGGTTGGAGTTGATCGCCTGGGCGCGCCAGCGGCCTGCCGTGATTATCGAAGACGACTATGACAGTGAGTATCGGTACAGCGGCGCGCCGATGCCGGCATTGCAGGGCCTGGCGACTGGGGTGCCAGTGGTTTACTGCGGGACGTTCTCTAAAGTGATGTTTCCCGGGCTGCGCGTCGGCTACCTGATCGTGCCACGACCGATGGTTGCCGCATTCACGCGCGCGAAGTGGTTGTCGGACCGGCACACTCCCGTGCATCAGCAGGCCACCTTGTATCATTTCATGAAAGATGGGCACCTCGAGCGCCACATACGGCGGATGCGGCGAACCTACGAATTGCGCCGGACCGCCCTCGTCGAATCGCTGCACCGTCATTTCGGCACTGGCGCCACCGTGTTGGGTGAAGCTGCCGGGATGCATGCCTACGTGCGCTTCAGCGACTCCAGCATCGCTACGCGGGCCGCACGAAACAAGGTGCAGCTGCGGGATGTCGAGGCTTACTACCTGGGAAAGGCGCCCGCCAACGATTACCTGTTCGGCTTCTCCATGCTGAGCGAGAGCAGCATCAGGGAAGGGATAAAGCGTCTGGCGTCGTAACGCGCGCTACTCGCTGAAAGGCGCCTCCGCGATCTCGCGCTCAACGGTATCGGTCCACGCCGACGGCACCTGCTCGCGGCACAAACCTTCCAGCCAGGTCCCTCTTTGTGACAACGGCTTGCGCATGCAGTGGTCGGCTGCGAGCGCTGTGAAACGTTGCTTGAAGTGCAGTCGCGGGAAGGCGGCAACGATCTCTTCAGTTTGGCGCACATCGATACTTCCCGTGTCGGGGCCGTCAACGTCGCTGCCGGCGCCGATGGCGACCAACATCGCCTCGGGGCCCTGGCGGCGGGTCAGGGCAAACCTGACATCGTGCAGGGCTATTGCGTGCCAGACGACGTCGGCAGCTTGCGGCGACAATCCGCTCTCGATCATTAGTTGCTCGGCACGATTGGCCCCGTCGATTTCGAACGACGCCGTCGGGGTCTCGAAGCTCGCTAACAAGCCGAGATCGTGGAGTGCCGCCGCGGCGAACGCCTTGTCGGCGTCATAGGGTCGCTTCTGCGCCTGCAATGCCACCGCTCCAAAAAGGAATGTACGTATGCAGTGGTTGAATAAATAGTCCGGGCAATGGGCGCGGGAGAATTGCAGGGCGACTCGGGCGATAGAAGACTGTGGGAGTTTGATTCCCGCAACCTCCGTGGGTGGCGGGGATTGCGCTGGTGCCGATGGCGAGGTCAGCGCGAGAGCGATGAGCCCGCCTAGCGTGCGCCGGCGGGTGACGAGCTCGAGTTTGTGACAGACCTGCGCGTCGCCCATGGGCGCCCGGAAATATCTGGCGGGGCCCACGTTTACTATGACTGCCAACTTTTGGCGAGGCGATAAACGCCATTCAAGGGGCAAAAACGGCCGTGGCAGGGCGCGGCTGCGGTGCGGCGCGGTTGGGCGGGGCTGGCGCGGCTCCGGTGCGGCGCTGGTTGCCACTGCCGCGGCGGGGTTGTGTCGCTACTTCACTTCGGTAGTGTTTTCCGCGCGCGTCCGTACCGCCGCCAGCGCGGCCGGCAGCTCGGTCCGCAGAGAATGGCGCACCAACACGCGGGGAATCCAGAACCCCGGCTCGACACGCAACTCGTATTCCACGGTCATGGTATCGGCCGCGCTGTGCTCCTCCTTTTCCAACTGCCAGCTTCCCTTTTCGTCCTTCAGGTCGCCGCTGATTCCCTTGAAGTCAATTCGTCGCGGGCG
>DATBCZ010000176.1:0-4679 GCA_036270175.1 Steroidobacteraceae bacterium
AGTTTGGGCAGGGCCCCTCCTCTTCGTCGGCTGACGCGTCACGACCGGCTAAGCCATTTGTGGTTTGGTCTTCGGCACCGACGGGTGATCGACGCGACGAGTAAAAGTTAGTAGCAGCTAGTGGAGCGGCGTGACGTGCGAGTTAATTGCGCGTCACGCCGTTTTTTTTGGGCGAATGGATTGGCGGCTGCGCGAGCGCTACGCGGCGCGACTGCGCTGACGTAGATGCTGCAAGAGGCCTTGCGTAGCGGCTTCTACTAGATCCAACACTTCCTCAAAGCCGTTGGGACCACCGTAGTAAGGATCGGGGACTTCGGTGACCATGGCGTTCGGAGCGAACTCAAGGAAGAGGCGCACGCGGTCGCGAGTGTGTGCGGGGGCTCTGTCGTGGAGGACGCCAAGGTTCTCGCGATCCATGGCGAGAATGAGGTCGAAGTCTTCGAAGTCACGCGGCTCGACGATGCGCGCGCGTAAGCGGGACATGTCGTAGCCGCGGCGGGTTGCCGCCTGCCTCGTGCGGAGGTCAGGCGGCTCGCCAATGTGATAGCCAGCGGTACCAGCGGAATCCACTTCGATCATCAGCTCTGGCGCTTCACGTGCCGCGACGGCGCGGAAGACGGCTTCCGCGGTCGGGGAGCGGCAAATGTTTCCGAGGCAGACGAAGAGGATCTTCACAGCCCTATTTTACGCTGTATCCGCGTCCTTCGAGGCAGGCACCCATGGCGCGGTTGTAAGCCGCGTGAGCACTCCCATTCTGGTCAGCGGGCACACCACCGCCTGACTGCGTCGGGTCGAAGCCCGACTGCTGGTTCGCCCACTTGTGACATTCGTACTTGTCGGTGGCCTGCTGCTCCTCGGACTGACCGTTCTTCGGGTAGATGAAGACGTCGTCGGTCACAGTCGTCGCGGCAGCCTGCACGGCCGGGCCGGGCTGCATTTGCGCGGCATTCTCATCGCCTGGGGGCTGCACGACTTCGTACTGGTTCTGATCGGGAACCCACTGGTAGTAGGTGTCATTCGCGTAGTAGTACGGAACTCCACCGTAATACACCGTGTTGTAGTACGGCGGCAGAACCGGCACGAACAAGCCGAATGGCGCACCGACTACTACGAATGACGGCCCGCGGTGTTCGTACCAGATGCCGCTCGAATAGTAGTAGCGGCCACCACCGACGACGAAGCGGTCACGCGGCAAGTCGCGAACTACATAACCGCGCGAGGGGTAGTAATGGTTGTGACCGAAACGCGCGTCCATGTGATCGAAGCCGGGACGCGGTCCGGGTCCGCCACGACCGCCGCCATAGCGTTCGCCGTGTGGGGGATCAGCGTTGGCCGTGCCCGCGGCGAACGCAAAGGCAACAGCCACGGCACCGACAATAGACATCCACGGTTTGGCTTTCATGTTCCTACTCGACATTCCTGTGTTCGTCATATGACTCATTTCACGCTATAACCGCGACCTTCGAAGCAGGCCCCGAGGGCGCGGCGATAGTTCGTTGCTCGCGCGTCGATCACGGCCATCTGCTGCGAGCTACGGGCGTCGACAATCTGTTGAGCCTGGGCGTCGGCAGCCGCACGCTGCTGCTGTTCGGCGGCGGTGCCCACGACACCACCCGTAACGCCTCCCACGAGAAGGCCGGCACCCGCGTTACGCGGACCCGCGATAACCGCACCGAGAATCGCGCCCGTGATAGCGCCAACCGCGGTGCCCGAGCCCGGCGCGGGTCCGGCGGCTACGACCCGGTAACGGTCATGCGGCGGGACGTTCGGCCCGCTCGGGTCGAATCCCGATTGCTTCACGGCCCAGCTGTTGCACTCGTAACGATCACGCTCCTGTTGATCCGGAGTCTGATTGTTGAGCGGGTACGCGTAGACGTCGGTATTCGGTTTATCGGGCGGCGGCGGCGCGTAGACCCGTCGCGGGGGTGCCTCCACGCAGCCCGCCAGGAGCATGATCGCGGAAGCCGCGACCGCGGTAAGGGTGATACGCGAGAACACTTTGTTTCGAATCGTCATTTTTGAGCTTCCGTCAGTGAAGCGAGTCCATGGTGCAAGAACGCGACCACCGGTATCCAGGTTGACACCCGGTGCCACGCCTGGGTTCCAGTCACACCCGAGTTCCGCTCAAGGCTGAGCCCAGGACCATGAACATCGCCTTAATTTCGCGCCGATTGTGAGAAATTGTCAAAACGCCTCAGGGCATTACGCCGGCGGTGAGAGCCAGAACCCGCTCGAAATCCTCGGCCGTATTGACGTCCGGACCCGGCCGTTCAATGGCGTCCGCTACCCGGATTTCGAGACCATTCTCGAGCGCACGCAATTGCTCGAGCCGCTCGGTCGTTTCCAACGCGGTGGGCGCGAGCGCGGCGACCTTTAGCAAAGCACCAACCCGGTATGCGTAGATTCCGACATGCCGTCGGGAGCCCGCAAAGGCCCGTTGGCTCGCGAGTCCGGCGGAGGCACCATCGCGGTTCCAGGGGAGCGGCGCCCGGCTGAAGTACAAGGCCCTGCCCTGCCTGTCGGTGACGACTTTCACCACGTTGGGATTCAGAAACTCCTCCAGCGACTCGATCGGCGTCGCGAGTGTCGCGATGTCGGCGCGCGGATGCATTTCCAACAATTGCGCGACCTGTTTGATGAGGGCCGGCGGAATGAGGGGCTCGTCGCCCTGCACGTTCACTACGATCTGGTCCTCGGCCCAGGCGCGCTTGCGGGCAACCTCGGCGATGCGATCGGTTCCCGAGGTGTGGGTCGAGTCTGTCATCACGACTTCACAGCCGAATGAATGACCCGCGCTGAGAATCAGCGAATCGTCCGTGGCGATCAACACATCCTCGGCTCCGGAAGCCCGCGCTCGCTCATACACCCACTGCACCATCGGTTTGCCGCCGATGGACATGAGAGCCTTGCCGGGGAGTCGCGCGGAAGCGTAGCGCGCGGGAATCACGACACGAAACACGCCGTGCCCGCTCTCAGCGCTCAAGAAGGGGATCGTCCGCCGCGAGTTGCCGCGCCTCTTCTTCCAGCATGACGGGAACGTCGTCACGGATAGGATAGGCCAGCCGGTCCATTCGACAGACCAGCGCCTGCGCCTCGCGCTTATAGAGCAGTGTCCCCTTGCAGACGGGGCAGGCCAGTATCTCGAGCAAACGCGCATCCATCAGGATTTAACCTCCGGCACTCGACGGGACTCGATCTTACGCATCACATGATCGAGCAATTCACGCGCCTGCGCTTCGCTGAATGTTGCGGTAGTGGGAACTGACCATAACCGCGGGTCGGCGAACGAGGCACATTTTACGGCATCCTTCTCCGTCATGAGCACCGGAAGATCATCACCAAACGACAGGTCATGCGCGGCAAGCGGGTGATGATCGGGAAACGCGTGCTCCATGACATCGAGACCCCGAGCGCGCAGGTCGCGAAAGAAGCGAGCGGGATTGCCAATACCGGCAACGGCATGAACGGAGCGGCCTCGAAAGGCTTCGAGAGACCGCGGCGGTTCCCGCCCATCGAGCCGGACGGCGTCACCGGGTAACAAGGTCATTTGCAGCGCTCCGGCTTCTATATTTAATCCTACGCGCCGCAGGGACGAATGTTCCGCTACGCCGTTAATAACGATGATGTCCGCGTCCGCTACGTGGGAAACAGGTTCCCGCAAGGGACCGGCAGGCAGCATTCGTCCATTGCCGAAGCCACGGGTTCCGTCGATGACGACGATTTCGCAGTCCCGGGCCAGGCGAAGGTGTTGCAGCCCGTCGTCGGACACGATGACATCGACACCTTTCGTCACGAGGGCCTGCGCGGTAGCTACGCGATCGCGTCCGATGAGGGTGATGCACCGGGTGCCGCGGTACAGCAGCAACGGCTCGTCACCCACCTCCTGCCAGTTGGAAGTTTCGTTCACCTGACGAGGCGCCTCGGCGGCTTCCGACCCATAGCCCCGAGACACGATTCCCACCAGCAGGCCACGCTCGGTGAGGTGGCGTGCCAGCCAGATAACCAACGGGGTCTTGCCGGTGCCGCCTACCGTGAGATTCCCGACGACGACGACGGGTTTATCAACATGATGGGTGGTCAGCCACCGCCGGGCGTAAGCGGTGGCACGCACGCGGATCGCAGTGGCGTAGAGCCACGAGAAAGGCTGCAGCAACGAAGGTCCCGCAGTGTCGCGATACCAGAGCTTCGTGAGCCGCTGCTCCATGTCCGCTCAACTCAAACTTTGAACTGCATGCGGTGCAGTTGGGCGTAAATGCCGCCCTTGTTGAGAAGCTCGGCATGTGTGCCGGTCTCGATGAGGTCACCGCCATCTAGAACGATGATGCGGTCGGCCTGCTCCACCGTTGAAAGCCTGTGAGCGATGATGAACGTGGTGCGGTTCTGCACGAGGCGTGCGAGGGCGGCCTGGATGTAGCGCTCGGACTCGGTGTCGAGTGCCGAGGTCGCCTCGTCGAGGATGAGAATCGGCGCGTCCTTGAGCAAGGCCCGCGCGATGGAAATGCGTTGCCGCTGGCCTCCGGAGAGGAGCACGCCACGGTCACCGACCATGGTGTCGAGTCCGGCCGGCTGCTCGCCGGTGAACTCGAGCACACGGGCCGCGTCGGCTGCCTGGTCGAGGGCGTCGTTCGACACCTCCCGGCCGAAGGCGATGTTGTTTCGGATCGTGTCGTTGAAGAGGA